>JAIBFE010000208.1 GCA_019459705.1 Thiobacillus sp.
CCTTCCCCTAGGAACATCTAGTAGTGTGCTTTGAAGCTGTTCAAAGCACAGTCTGCCTTCAATGGCTTAGCGCCGGTCCTTGGGTTCGCTATACGAATCGCCGGCATGTGCCGGTGCCGGTTGAAAGGCCCTGTGATGCAGATCCACAAACTCGTCCCCAAGGGATACTCATACGTGAAGATCCCATGCTCTAAACGCGCGACGATGCGCCTGCTTCTCGAAGTTGTGCAGCGGGGATCCCGCTACTGGGCGTCTGGGGTGGTTCCACTCGGAAAAGCGCTGGGCTTTGCTGACAAGATGCACGCAATATATGCCGCCGGAGCTAATCAGGCGCAGCGGTGCTATGGAAAGTCAAAGGGAAGGGCCAACACTACCCTGATCATGTATCCGGATGACGGCGAACGGCTCCGCTTCTGGCTATTAGCCACACCGGGTAATGGCATCATTCACGCAAGGGAAAAGCTGCAGGATGCCCACAACAGTCGTTCCCGATTGCTATGGGGTGATCAGTACGAGCTCATACACCTCCAGCGGCCGCGAACGCATGGGGGAGGGCGGGGATGGACATGGTCGGTGTCCCTGGAAAGGTATGCCATCCTGGAGGCCGCTATGCGAGAGCACTCTTCGCGTCCAGGCCGCGATCCCGAGAGGCGAGATGACCTTCGTTCATTGGTGCAGGGGGTGATGCGAATGCCGGGCTTCCATGGCGTACGGCAACAGCAGATCGCATTGCTGACGTTAGGGCGGGAAACATGGTCCCGTACCCATGCGGCTGGCGATCAATACCCGTGGCCGGATAAAGTGCCTTATTTGGATAAGTCCTTCTTCTGCTATCACCGGCCAGAGCCTCTCCGTCTGGATGTTCTCGTTAGACTGGGCGAGGGGGAACGGTTGCAGGTGCAGGAACAGGCTGCCCCAGACCAACCATGGGATCCAACATGAAAAATGAGCCCTCCTGGGTGCAGGAAGGGCTCATCGAATAGGTCATTCAGACAGGTCTTCGCTCCTGAGCCGCGTTGGCTAGAGACCGTGACCAGGACGCGAGCATCAGCAGTTGCTTCTCTTCAAGCTTCCATGCGTGCGAGATAAACACCGAGAATGCCTGGGCGATCGTGTACGACAGGTTGTTTCTCGCAATCGCTTCCGTCAAACCCGCCAGATCCTCGAGGGGGTGCTGCTGGCCATCATACGGATCAGAGTAGTATTCGTAGGCGGTATTCAGGGCAACTGCGCACGCGTGCAGCAGGGCTTCACCACTGCTACAACCTCTCCATCCTCTCTTGTAATCCCTCCCGTATTCATCACGAAACGGCTCGAGTGTTGCGATGGCCGATTTGTCATCCATATACATTTTGTCCTCCAGATTGCCGGTGTCCCGGCAGTTCTCAATCCCGTCCGAACCGGATGGGGCTGATCTGTATAGGCACTAATACCAATATTCCGGGGCAGCATCAGTCGGACTTGGAGTACGCAGATATTCGGCCGATTGGGATTCATGTACGGGGAAAGAGCAGGCGTCCTCGTAGTCGCGCTGGCTCTGAGATGGACGGTCTTCTTTGCTCGCTTTCTTGGGCACGCTCAGCCTGTATATATTGGAGTGACCGTGACGCTGCGTTCTCGTCAGCCAGCCAGCTCTTTCCAGTTTCGCTGTGGCGTCCGAGATGTTGTTCACGTGCATCCCCGTCAGTCTTGAGGTTGTGCCCCGGCCGGGAAAGCACGAGCCACTCGTTCTGTCAGCATGCATGGACAGGGCCAGAAATACCCGCATGGCCTCCAGTGTTACATCGTGGGCCCCCGCGATTTCGACCGGTACGATGCAATAACGGCCGTACCTTTTGGGGTCCCATCCCAGGCTATCGGGGTTGGGTGCATCCGGAATCGTCAGCGTGAACAGCGTGGGGCGGCCACCGCCTTGCCGGGTTTTCTTGAGCCAGCGCCGTGCTTGCAATAGGCCGGTGGCTTTCGACACGTTATTGGGGTGGATGCCCGTCAACCTGGCCAAGCTGACCAGTGTGGGCGCGTTTGCATCCAAGGGGCAAATGCCGCTGTTGGAGTCTGCGAACTTTGCGAGTGCTATCAGCACCCGCAGTGCCGAGAGTGTCAGCCGCTTATCATCTAGTACCTGTTTGGGCAGCATGGAAAATTTCCCAGAGCTTCCCAAGTACCATTTTTGCGATGCATCGTTCGCGGCTGCTGGGATGCTTGTTCCTGCTGTGCCGGCTAGAGGTTGCGCCTTAGCCCCCGATACGGCCAAGGCTTCAGGCGCTTGCCCTGCAAATGGGGATTCGGACGACGTGTCATGCTGAATTGTTATCGAAACTGGCATATGGCCTCCCTTAGATCAGAAAACCGGTCGCTTTTAGGCGCCGGAAGACCAGTAAAGGGAGGACTTTTATCTGTGTGAGTGTGGGGCGCGACTAGGTGTTACACTTCGCCGTAGCACGTGCGGTGTAACAGTTTCTGCAACCCCTTGATTTGTATAGGGTGCGTGGCGCACAGGGAAAGTCCCACCCTCTCCGCCAATACACAAGCAAACAAGCGCCTTTCGGGGCGCTTTTTTGTTCTGCTTATCGAGCCCTGATCGGCTCAGGGTGACAGAAAGCGGCCCGTCCCAGACGGTCAGAACTCTCTGCGGATGGTCGATTGTCTGCCAAAAGCAGAGCGTTAACGTTCAAGCTCGGGCACCGGGGCATCTGTAACAGGCGCATTTCGGCCATTTGCGGACATACCTGACTGGCTGGCTGCCGCACCTGGTTCGGCCGCTGGCATATGGGCTAAATTCAACTCCCTGAGCATCGATCGCTTTTTGGCTTGATGCGCATGCATCCGCCTCAGAATATCGTCCAGGGCTCGCACGGCACTGACTATATAGGGCCCCTTGTTGAGCATGACGCACTCGGCGCGGAGGCCCATCGCAGCATCCGTGATCTCGGCGCGCGATGGCCTCCCTTCCTTGGCAAGCGTTTCCAGAACCTGGGTGGCCCAAATCACGGGGACATGAGCGGCCTCGCAAAGCCAGAGAATCTCTTCCTGGACTTCCGCCAGACGCTCGAATCCGCACTCGACGGCCAGATCGCCCCGGGCGATCATCACCCCGCAACGCGGGGAGCGCATGGCTGTCAACAACATTTCCGGCAGGTTCTCAAAGGCATGCCGTGTTTCGATTTTCAGCACGATGGCAGGCTGCCTGCCACCCAGGCTCGACAAGTGTTGCTGAAGCGACTCCACGTCGTGGGCGCTATTGGCGAACGACAGTTCGACAATGTCGGCATGCTGGGTTGCGAAGCTTAAGTCCTCGATATCCTTGGCGGTCATGGCGGCGAGATGCAAGTCACTCTCGGGAAGGTTGATGCCTTTGTCCGCTTGCAGCTTCAAGGCCTTTACGTGGTCCTGCGTGATGCGGACCCATACCCGTGTCTTCCCCACCTTCTCGATGACGCCGCCGATCTTGCCATCGTCAAACCAGATCGGTTCCCCCGCCCGCACGTCATCGAACACCTCTGGAATGGTGCAGCCGATCATGGCAGGCGTCAGGATTTTCCCCGCGCTGTCGTAGGTTGCCGGACGCCCCGGTTTGAGATCGCGGGTCACAACGAGCAGATCGCCTTTCTGGAGAATCAGGGGGGCTTCACCGGGCGTCAAGGCGCCGATGCGACATTCGGAATCGTCCGACTTGTCGGCACCACGCACATGACGCAGCGTGATGCCGGGAACGATGTATGCCGATCTGTCGGTCTCCGCCCAGCATCCGTGATCGGTCACATCCACGATCCTGAAGGTCCGCCTGGCGTCCCGCGCATCCGTGAATTTCACGGATTCCCCGATGCGGATTTCTGCCAGCCAGGTCGACGGGACGGGAAGGCAGGCATTCGCCGGCGAGGGCGGCGGCTGGGGAACGTCCTCCGAGGTCAACCATACGCGCGCGGGCGCAGAGACCCGCCCGTAGACATCGCGGGTGGGGCGAATCCGCACCACCGCCGGGCCCGGCTGCAGTGGCCCGGTGCGCAGCTTCGGCCCGGCCAGGTCCATGACGACACGACAGGACCGTCCCAACGCCCGCTCCGCCTGTCGCAGATGCCCGATCATCCGCGACCAGGCTGCGGCGTCATCGTGGGCGCAATTGATACGCAGGCAGTCCATGCCTTGCTGGAGCAGGTTGTGAACAAGGAGGTAGTCATCCGCCGCATCGCTCGGCATGGTGACCATGATCCGGACCTTGCGTCCCTTGCTTGCGGGGCCTAACAAGGCATCCGTGTGTTCGGCAAGCAGCCGTTCGCCATAGGAGAAGTCGTTGACCGGATTCTCCTGGGGGGCGGGTTGCCAGGCGCGCTTAGCCAGGCGATGCAGGACATGCAGAACTTCATCGACAGTGGCCAGGACATTCGACTCTGCCCGTCCAAGTGAAGAAAGGCCCATCGCTGCCAGGCGCAGCTGCAGAGGGCGAAGATCGCGGCGACGCAGGGCCAGATAATGCAGGAGGTTCCGGGAGCTGTCCCGGTAGTTCGCGTGAATCTCGGAGAGAAGTGGCTGCGACCTGACCTGGTTTTCGACCAGGTCAGATCGAATGGCCGAGAGTTCACTCAAGACAGACTCGACGTCCGATCCGCCAAGACCCGCCCGGTCTGTCCTTTTTTTCACAGTCAAGTCGTCCATTCCTGATTTGCCCCAGCTCTCGTGAAAATAGGGCTTGGCTGGTAAAGGGCTGGGGCTGATCGGATCCTTGCGCCTGATCGTCCGTCCGCATGCGTGCGGTCTGGATGAACTGCCTTGCAAGGCAAGAGATGCGTCTAGCCAGCCAGGCCAGGGCCCCTTGCGCAGCCATTCGCGACCGACACGTCGAGACTGCGCACAAGGACGACCACGTTGTGGCTGTCGAGCAGGTTGATGAACAGTTCGCTTGCGAAATGCCGGCCATCGCGTCGCCTGGCCTGAAAGGCTGTGGCGCAATGGCAGAGATAAGCCAGATGAGAGTTGATGCGTTCGTCCTGCACCAGACCGGTGTGCGGCAGTTGCGGGAGGATCATTGAAACGTGACGGCTGGCAAGTTCATCCGGCAAATAACCGAACATCTGTTCGCATGCGCGGTTGCAGTCACGGATCACACCCATGTCGTCAAGGGTGAGTGCCGCCAATTCGTTCATGCAGGAATCGGGAATGCAGGGTGACGCATTCATGTTCGCCTGAGGGTTTTTCACCTGAGGGATACTTGAAATTACCATGAGGGCCTCCATCCGTTGGTGCCGGGGAATGCTCGTGTGGGGAAGCAAGTTTGCCTCCGTCACATGAATTTCCTGTGACGGAAATATGAATTATTTGTATGTGCGAAGTGCCCGGGACAATGAGCCAGCATGTTTTCTGCGGCCAGACCGCATGAACTGACCGAGGTGGCGAGAGAGACGCGTATGGGTGTAGCGTTGGCTCTGAATGTTCAAAACACGATGGACGCGTTGCGATGAGAAAACCCGCTGAAGAGTATCTCGAGAAAGCCAGGCTATTAAACAAGGAGGAAACCGAGCGTTTGTTGGCAAGGATGCGCGCAAAGCTGATGCGCAGACTGGAAGATAAAAAGATGAACGTGTTCGAAGCTGTGGCCATTCAGCTTGAGATTGAGGATGAGGAGCTCCAGGAATGGAGGGCGCGGATGGCTGAAATCCGAAAAAAATCAAAGTCCAGATAGCCGTGCATCCAGAGACAGGCGCAAAGAGGAGTGGGGTGTGTCGACAACTGGCGGGTTTGCGGGGGGCTCCCTCGCTCCTGGAATCATGAAGGCAAGGGTTGCGAATCACGCCCGGCGGCATATCCCGAGGTTGCCCCGCATTACTTGAATATCAGAATAAACTATATAAACTGAATATCCTGTTTATATAGAGTGGAGATTTGACATGACAGCAGACACCGATAAGCCCGCCGAATCAAAATCCGCCTCTGGAACGCGCACCGGTACTGCCGCCCGCGCCAGGAAGCCGGCCGCCAAACCGGCCGCACGATCAAGGACGGTCAAGGCAGCTGCTCCTGCGGCTGCAAAACCTGCAAGAAAAAAGACTCCGGTTGCTGCCAAGGCTGCGACGACAGCAGCAAAGAAACCCGTAGCCCGCCCCGCTGCCAGACAATCGCCTCCGGCAAAGAAGGCCGCGCACGAGCCCGAACCTTTTGCTGCGAAGGGCAACAAGGCGGGCAAACCCGCCAAGGCAAAAAAAGCCAAGCTGGTTCGCGACAGCTTCACCATGCCGGATGGAGAGTACGCCCTGATCGCTGCGCTCAAGAAGCGTTGTCTGGCTGCGGGGGTGTCGGCGAAAAAAAGTGAAATCCTGCGTGCGGCCGTTGCGAACCTGGCAAAACTGGGTGATGCCTCGGTGATCGCTGCGGTGCGTCGGCTCGAAGTCATCAAGACAGGACGTCCAAAAGGGTCCAAATAGCCTTCTGCTGGGGCGCTGGATAAAGCCGCTGGACGGCGCGTATCCCCCGCAGAGCTGGCAGGTTATCGAACAGGGTGGGGGCGGCTGTTTCGATGGAGTGTCGTCATTCCGGGGAAGGACGCAAGCCAGTAAAACCCCGGAGTCGGCCCCCGGATTTTTCCGGGTAGCCTGTCTGCAATGTTTCCGTACCCCTCTGTTTCAGGCTGAAATGCGGCACGAATGCCAGCCGGACACCGCGTTCGGCCCATTTCCCAATTTTCGAAACCATCTTACGCCTGCAACTCATCCTGAGAACAATGCGCTGTGCGACATGTGCCGTGTCGCCACTGTCTTTCATCTCTGTAGTTTCAGGAGAATTTTTAATGACGAAAGGATCCGCACACCCTGTACGTCAACGTGCAGCATTCCGGTACCGGCAACCACAAGACGATGGCCATTGCCAAGCAGCGCAAGGGCCATCATAAGCATCACCAGGACTGATGTCTGAAGGGGGACGGTTTTCCCCCTCATTCTCAAGCCCCTGCCGCTCCGGCAGGGGCTTTTTTATTTGCCTCGCAGGTACGGGCAGCTGTCAGGGTGAAGCGGGCAGCTGAGTCGCCTGCATGGCTGGAGGGATAAAAGCAAAGCGCCAGTCGGCATAGCTTTTGGCAGCGGAGAATGCCTCGTCTTCGGGTGAGAATCCGGCGGTCTTGAAGGGGCGCCCGGTCGCCTTGCTGACAACGCCCACGATGCCCTGCGTGTCGGGCGTGTGGATCAGCGCAAATTCGCCGCCGGTCAGGGGGTCGCGCCAGGCGCGGCGGAGGTGGCGCACGATGCCGGGACGACGGTTGTCTTCCAGCAAGTCGTCGATATTTTGCGGCAATCGCGGCTGCGCGGGGTCGAGTTCGTAATAGCTGCGGATCGCCTGGCGGTACTGGCTGCCGATGTACAGCAGCTCGGCTTCACGGGCGCGCTGCGCATCGGTGCGCCACAGTGTGCCGGCTGCGGCGAGCCCCATGCCGATCAGTGCGATCAGCATCAGCACATACAGATAGGTGAAACCGGACTGGGCGAACTTACCAGTCGGCATAGGGGCTGCCGTCGCGCGCCACCCCTGGCGCACCGCTGTGGATGTCGTATAGCGCGCCGACGTCGTCGCCCGACGGCGCCACGATTTGCCAGGTATCTGCCTTCCCGGTGATCGGGTCGATCGGCAGTGCGCGCAGATACCGTGCGCTCACCAGCGCGTCGAGGCTGTCGGGATAACGACCGGTGTCGCCATGGTATTTGTCGATGGCGTCGCGCATGACGGCAAGGTCCTGCTTGAGGATGGTTTCGCGCGAATTTTCCAGGTGGTTGAAGAAGCGCGGCAGCGCCAGCGCCAGCAGCAATGCGATGATGGCCATCACGACCATCAGTTCGACCAGGGTGAATCCTTTTTTTCCCCGCTTCAGCATGGGTTCACCATTCACGGTACGGCACCCCGTTCAGGCCCGTTTTTCCAGACAGCGAATACACGTCGTATACGTCGCGCCCGGCTGCCGGTGCATCGGGCGGGCTGGCGTAGCTGCGCACGCCCCAGGTGGCGGCTGGAGGCACGGCAGGGTCGGGAAAAAGGGGATCACGCGGCAGGCGGCGCATGAAGTAGAGCCTGCTCGCGTCCGGTTTCGTCTTGTCGGCCACGCCCTGCCACAGCGCGTCGAGATCGGGCGGGTAGCCGCTGGCATCGGCCGGGGACTCGATGCGGCCTTCCCTGACGCCTTGCCGGTAGGCATCGAGCGCGTTGCGAATCTGCCGCAGCGCCTCGCGCAGTTCGGTTTCCTTCTGGCGCTGCTGCACCAGCTGCGCAAACGGCACCGCCACGCTGGCGAGCAGCGCGAGGATGGCCAGCGTGACCATCAGCTCGATCAGGCTGAATCCGGCGTTGCGTGAGGTCATGGGCTAGTCGGCAGAATACTTCTGCGGGGGGTAATTCGGAACCGCGTAAGCAGGCGGCTGCGGCGCTGGGTCGATCGGAGGCGGGGTAGGGATGCTGGGGTTTTGCGGTTGCGGGGGGATTGTTGCCGGCTGCT
>JAIBFE010000221.1 GCA_019459705.1 Thiobacillus sp.
GCCGCCGCTCTTCACCACGCGCGTCAGCTCCCGCGCCGCCCTGGCCTGGTCGGGCGCGAACATCACGCCGAAGGTCGACAGCGCGACGTCGAACGCGCCGTCGGCAAACGGCAGGTCTTCCGCATCGGCCTCCTGGAAGCGGACATCCAGCCCGTTGGCGCGGGCGCGCTCGGCGCCTTTTTCGAGCAGTTCCGGCACATAGTCGGTCGAGGTCACGTGCGCGAAGCGGCGCGCCGCCGCCAGCGTGGCGTTGCCGTTGCCGGCGGCCACGTCGAGCACCTGCTCGCCGGCGCGCAGATCCACCGCTTCCGCCAGGTGTTCGCCGACGATCTGCAGCGTCGTGCCGACGATGGCATAGTTGCCGCTGGCCCAGGTGGCATGCTGGCGCTGCTTGATCGCGCCGAAATCGACCTGGGCCTGGACGGGGGAAGGTGCGAGGCCGGATGCGGCCGGGGTACAAACATTGAGTTCCAGATTCATTTTGATTCTCCTGATGATGAATGGAAAAAACCTGCTTGTTGAAGGGCGCGCGATCACATGCCGACCAGGCGCGCATCGAATCCCCGGTGCACGACGGTGCGAAGGATGTGCTGCATGTCGGTCTGATGGGCGTCGAAGTCCACCAGCAGCAGACGCGACGTGCGCGGGCTGACCCATGCCCGGCTGACGCCCGGCAGGCTGCCGAGCTCGCTGACCAGTTCGTCGCCGGATTGCGGGCTGAGCGACTGCCTGACATCCACCACGATGTTGACCTGGGTTGTGTTCATGATGACTCTCCTTATTCAGATGATTGGGGCCGGCCGGGCCGGGCTTCGTCGCCGGTCAGTCAGCGCCCCCATTGTCACGAATAAGATTGATTGACACTTCACTCTGCGTCGCGCAAATATGCTCAAGCGTCCGGGGTTCGTGGGCTTCTTGATTGCGTGTCCACGCTTCTTGATCGAACGTCCGTCGAAAGGTCCATGCCCATGAGCCGAGACACACTTTCCGATCTGCTGCGCGCCGTGCGCGTGCGCGGTGCGGTGTTCTATTACGTGAGCTGCAGCGATCCGTGGTCCACGGAGGCGCCGCCGGCCCGCGAGATCGCCGAGGCGGTGATGCCGGGCTGCGAGCACGTCATCGAGTACCACATGATCGCCAAGGGAAACGGCTGGGCCGCGGTCTCGGGCCAGCCGCCGGTGAAACTGGCCGCCGGGGACATCGTGATGTTCCCGCAGGGCGATCGCCACGTCCTGTCGAGCGCACCGGGCATCGAGCCGCTGCGCCGGACCGCCGAGTGGGTTTTTTCCACCCGCAACGTCCCCAAGCCCATGCCGATTGCCTTTCATCACGGCGTGGTCGATCCCGGCTCACCGCTGCCCGTCGAAGCCGCAGACATGATTGCCGTGTGCGGCTTCCTCGGCTGCGACCTGCGGCCGTTCAATCCCCTGATCACGGCGCTGCCGCGCATCCTGCATCTGCCGGCAGAACGCGCCAGCGGCTGGGCCGGTCGCGTCATCGAGCAGGCCGTCGTCGAATCCAACAGCCCGCGGCCCGGCGGCGACGCCGTGCTCGAACGGCTCGCCGAGATGATGTTCGTCGACGCCGCCCGCCGCTATCTCGACGACCTGCCGGAGGACGCGACGGGCTGGCTCGCCGGCCTGCGCGACCGCTTCGTCGGCAAGGCGCTCGAACTCATGCACGAACATCCGGACCGGGCCTGGACGGTCGACGATCTCGCCCACGAAGTCGGCTTGTCGCGTTCCGCGCAGCATGAACGCTTCATGCAATACCTGGGCGATCCGCCGATGCACTACCTGGCCAACTGGCGCATCCAGCTGGACAGCCGGCTGCTGCGGGAATCGAACCGCACCGTGGCGACCATTGCGCTGGAAGTGGGCTACGAGTCCGAAGCCGCGTTCTCGCGTGCCTTCAAGCGCATGGTCGGCATGCCGCCGGCAGCCTGGAAAAAGGCGCAGGCCGGCGGGCAAACGGTGGGTGTTTCTCAGTGATGGGTGTGTACGGCAGCATGGCCTTTGCCCCTGGCAATCAGCCAGCGATTCACCGGATACGCCGCGACACCGGCGACAGCGAGCGACACCAGCATGCTGACCCAGAAGAACAGGGCGTCGATGGGCGCATCCATCGCGCCGGGAATCGCAAGCATGAGTGAATTGTCGACGAGTTCCATGATCGTGATCGACGCAGCGTCGGCGGCCAGGGCGATGCGCAGCGCTGCCTTGATCGCATAGCCCCGCCGCAGGAATGGCAAGGCAGTGAAGGCGAAGCCCGTGGCGAACGCCAGGGCGATGGCCAGCACGAGGGTCGCAGCGTTGCTCCAGCCGAGAGCGGTGCCGAAGAGCAGGCCGGCCACTTCGCCGACGCCGCATCCAAGCAGACAGTGAAGCGTGGCGACCAACGCCGTGTGGTTCAGCGACTCCCCGCCGGCCGGGCGGTCCGAATCCACGTGATGAGGGGTGGGGGGTGCGTGATCCATGCTGAGGCTCCCAGTCCGAAAGGGTGCCCGTACCGTAGACCTTCCCGTCATGGGAAGGTCAAGCGGAAATCAACGGGGCCAAGCCGGAGTCACTTTGATTCAGCTTATCGAACCCACTCACCGGCAAGCGCCCGCAGCAGCCCGGCGCCGTCGCCACGCCATGCGCTGCCGTGCATGCACGCCAGCGTCGCCGGCTCGCTCGAAGCCAGTTTCTCCAGCAGCTGGCCGGCATGCCTGGTGTGCGAGAAATAGTCCATCGCCTGACGGAACGCCTCGCTCGGACCCAGAATGTCCGACTCGGTGACGGCCGGAAGATCGGCACCGCCCTGCGTGAAGAGGTCGCCGCACAGCAGCATTTTGGTGCGCTCTTCCACCAGGTAACCGCATTCCCAGCCGTGGGGCAGATGCGGTGCATCGAGCCACCGCACCGAATGTTTTCCCAGCGAGAGCGTCTCGCCGTCGGCGAGTGCGCGGGGCGGGCGGTCGGCCAGGTCGGCGATCGAGACCATCGCCGCCACCGTGCCGCACAGGGGCGAGGCTTGCGGGGCAGCCGCGAGCCATTCGTTGAGCGAGCCGCATTCGTCTGCCTCGACGTGCGAAAAGGCGACGTAGCGCAGCGTCTCCACCGGCATCACGCTTGCCACCGCCTCGCGCACCAGCGGGAACATGCGTCGCGGTCCGGTATGGAAGATCAGCGGTTCGTCGCCCGCGATGAGGTACTGGTTGAATGAAAACCCGCCCGCGCCCGGAATAGCGACCGGCGTGTTGATGCGGAAGATCCCCTCCGCAATTTCATGGACATTGGTTCCCGACTGCGTGTTGGTGACGGCCATGTTCTCTCTCCTTTCCATGGGTTGAAACAAACCTCCACACGGCAAGATAGAACATGGATTTCGCTTTGCTCAGGCGATGGCGAGAACGACCTTTCCGGTTATCGCTCCGGCTTCGATCAATCGATGCGCCTCGGCTGCTTCACCAAGCGGCAGGATCCGGTCCACGTGAATGCGCAGCCTGTCGGCTTCGAACAGGTCTGCGCACTGTTCGAGTATCCACGCCTGGTGCTGCTGCGCTTCGGTCCAGCCGAAGAACATGGGGGAGAGCATCAGTTCCTGGCTGACGCGCAGGTTGCGCAGGCGGGCGGTCTTCCAGTCGGTGTCCGCCCCGGGCTGGAGCAGGGTGACGAGATCGCCGTAGGGACGGACGGCGGCAAAGCTGTCGCTGAAGGTGGCGCCGCCTACGGTATCGAACACGATGTCGGCGCCCTGGCCCCGGGTCAGGTCCAGCACGGCCTGGACGAAATCGGTTTCGCGGTAAGGGATGACTTCGTCGGCACCCAGTTGCCTGGCGAATGCCGCCTTGCTGGCGGAGCCGACGGTGGCGAGCACGCGGCACCCTGCCACCTTGGCCAGCTGAATGGCGACGTGGCCTACGCCCCCCGCGCCGGCATGGATCAGCACGGTCTGGCCGGCCGTCATGCGGGCGCGATCGTAGAGGGCTTCCCAGGCGGTGATGAGCACCAGCGGCGCGGCGGCGGCCTGGTTGAAGTCCAGGCTTGCCGGTTTGCGCGCCGCAAAGCGCGCGTCCACCACCGCGTACTCGGCGTAGTTGCCGGGATGGCCGCCGATGCCGCCGTTGCAGAAGTAGACGGCGTCGCCCGGCTGGAAGCGGCTCACGCCGCCGCCTGCGGCCTCGACCACGCCCGCGCCGTCGCAGCCCAGGATGGCGGGCATGCGCTCGGGGAAGTAGGTGCCTTTGGCGCGCAGCTTGGTGTCGATGGGATTGACCCCGGCCGCCTTGAGGCGCACCAGCAGCTCGGTGTCATGGGCGATCCGGGGAGGCGGCACGTCGGCGAGGCTGAGAACCTGCGGCGCGCCAGGAGCGTGCATCACAATCGCTTTCATGCGTCGTTTCTCCCTGTTTGCGGACGGTTTGCGCAAGAATAGCGGCGCAGCGTTGCTTGTCCAGTGGAGCGGGGCGCCAACCAACAGGTTTGGGGCGCACGGGCATAGACATTGAACGCAAGTTGCCAGCGGGTAAGAGAGGATTGAACGCGCAGCGAACGGGCCGGCCCGGATCATCGGACGTGCTCCACTTTGAGTATCGTGTGTGACCCCGTTCACACGGGTTGGTCAATCCCATGCTATGAAGTCAGAATACTTGGACGATTGATGTCAATCGGATAAATATCCATGCGCCGACTCACTGCACCGCTGCTCCTGGCGGCCACCTTGGGTGGCTGTGCTACCTATCCCAGACCCGATGTCGGCGAGATGGCTGATCCGGGCCGTCTACCCTCGGCCAGACAGGTGCTGAGTGTTGCCGGGCTTCGTCCCTGTAATGACGGTGTGGAGCGGGCGCTGACAATCGATCCCCGCCAGGCGGTCAACATACTGGTGCATGGCTGCAACGGCTCGACTGGGAAGTTTCACGCCCTGGCGGAAGTGCTCGCCTTTCATGGGCAGCAAAGCGCCTGCTTTGACTACGATGATCGCGATAGCCTCATGACGAGTTCCGGCCAGCTTGCCAACGCGGTTGATGCTCTTGCCCAGCACCTGGAAACGCCGCAGATTACGGTGATCGGCCACAGCATGGGAGGGCTCGTCGCACGTAAGGCGCTCATTGAGAACCATCCCAACCCAGTGCGCAACACGCATGTCGACCTGCGTTTGGTAACCGTCTCGGCGCCGTTTTCCGGTATCGCCGCTGCCAGAATGTGCGCGGCTCCCGCGTTGCGCCTGGCGACGCTGGGCCTCAATGATCTTGTCTGCTGGCTGATCAGCGGTGAGAACTGGTTCGAGATCACCGCTGCCTCGGACTTCATTCAGGATCCCGGGAACCTGAGTTCGCAGGTGCGTAGCCACCTCAAGGTTGTCACCGACGAGCGCGGCACGTGCCGTCGTCGCATCGATAATGGTCGATGTGTCGAAGACGACTATATTTTCAGCCTCGATGAACAGCGGTATCCGCCGGTCACCCTGGCACCCCGAACCACTGACGTCGAAGTCCCTGCCGGGCACGTCGAAATCGTCGGCGAATCCGGGGTCACGCCTCACAAGCTGATAAACGTATTGCAGCGTGAGGGCATCGTCCGTCCCACGCCGCCGGAACGGCAGTCCGCCTTCCAGGCACTACTGGCCCAGCTGTATGGCCGATGAGCGTGGCCAATCAATCAGTCACGAGACCTGCAGCACAACGGGACTCAGCAAGGCTGTAAAGCTGTCGCACTTGAGCATCCGGGGTTGTCCCGTTTAGTGTTCGAATGTGTTTTCAGCCTTGAAGAACAGCCGCCCAGCGCATCAGTTTTTCCTCAAAAGGCATGGCCGCATGGGCGGGGCTGGTGGACGGCAGTGTTTCGTGGCGGATGGCGCGCCCGGTATCCGGCAAGCCGGGCAGCACGAACCGGCGATAGAGCTCCGCAGCCTTGCCACCGTTGAAGCAGATCAAGCCGAGGCCCGGATGGGTTGCAATGAACGCGCCGAGGTCATTCGGCACCACGCTTGAATGCACGATCGCGGCGTCGAGGCTGCCCGGCCGGTGCGCAGACGCGCAGACGTCCCACAGCGCGATCCCGTTCCGGACCAAGTGTTGCGCGCGTTCCGCGTAGGCC
>JAIBFE010000222.1 GCA_019459705.1 Thiobacillus sp.
GTGTGGCTGGGCTGATTGTCGATCTGCGCAATCAGGCCGAAGCCGCAGCTATCCTGTTCGAAATCGGGCGAATACAGCGTCCCGTCCAGCCAGCGTTGTCGTTCCATGGTTCCGTGTGCTCAGGCAACAGCGGCCTGCCCATGGGGCAAGCCGCAAAAAAAATTAAGCGAAAAGTGCGGCATTTTAATCCCTCAGGCCGCATGCGGCAATGATTGCCTCTGGCAAGGCCTTGCCACGGCAAGGGTTTACGGCAGGATGGCCACACCTGATGGGAGTGACATCCGCGCGGAAAATTCCTTGCCTATGCTGACAGGAGGGCAGGGAGTCGACATGAAGCTACTGAGCTGGAACATCCAATGGGGGCGCGGCATGGACGGTCGCGTCGACCTGGCGCGCATCCTGCGGACCCTTCGGCAGCTGGGCGATTTCGATGTCATCTGCCTGCAGGAAGTCGCGGTCAACTTCCTCGGCCTGCCCGGCAGCCGCGGCGAGGATCAGCTCGCCGAGCTGTCCGCCGGCCTGCCCGGCTACACCGCGATCTACGGCGTGGCAACCGATGTCCCGGATGGGCGCGGTGGCCGCAGCCAGTTCGGCAACGCCATTTTTTCCCGCCTGCCCGTTGGCCAGGTGTGGCGGCATCTGCTGCCCTGGCCGGCCGAGGCCGACACGCCCAGCATGCAGCGGGTGCTGGTGGAGGCCGTGGTGGCATCAGACGTCGGCCCGCTGCGGGTGATGACCACGCATCTGGAGTATTACTCGCAACGCCAGCGCGAGAGTCAGATCGACGCCATCCGCCGGCTGCATGCCGAGGCGTGCGCCATGTCGCGGCGTTCGCCCTTGTCCGAGGAGCAGGGTGGCTCTTTCGAGGTCTTTCCCCGGCCCGAGCAGTCTCTCTTGTGCGGCGACATGAATTTTCCCGCATCGGCGCCCGAACGATCGCAGATCCTCGCACCGTTTCCAGGCGGCGAACCCGGCTTTCGCGACGCCTGGGACGTCCTGCATCCCGGCGAACCGCATGCCCCTACCGTCGGTATCCACAAAGTCGATTTTGTCGACCGGCCCGAATGTTTCGATTTTGTCTTTGTCGCCGAAGGGCTGGCGAATCGCCTCAAGGCGCACGGCATCGATGCCGTCACCGAGGCGTCGGATCACCAGCCGGTGTGGGTGGAACTGGCCTGAAGAAGGCGGACAAAGAAAAAGCGCCACCGGAAAACCCGGAGGCGCTTTGTCGGATGTGGTGGTGGAGAGGAGGAGGATCGAACTCCCGACCTCCGCATTGCGAACGCGGCGCTCTCCCAGCTGAGCTACCCCCCCGATGCCGATACGGCAAATTATAGCTTCAGCGATGCCATGCGGGAAGCATGGCGAGGTGCTTGGGCACGTTGGGCAAGAGGCGGGCGGCGAGCCAGCCGAGCAGGACGCCGAGCGTGTTGGCGAGCGCATCGAGCGGGTCGGGCATGCGGTCGGGGGTGAGGCCCTGCAGCCCTTCGATGGCCATGCCGAACAGCACGACCGCCAGCGCGAGCTTCCAGCGCTGCTGGATGACGAGCTGTGCCCACCACAACATTAGTACAGCATAGCCCGCCAGGTGGACGAGCTTGTCGGTATGGCCGCCGCCGTCGTTCAGCGGCGGTGGCATCAGTGAAACAACGAGGGTGATGGCGATGCCGAGCCAGCCGCCCGCACGCCAGAGACGCTCGATCACGCTTGACGCTGCGCCCAGCGCAGCATGATGACGCCGGCAACGATCATCGGCAGGCTGAGCCATTGCCCCATGGAGAGTCCCAGCCCGAGGAGGCCGAGGAAGCTGTCGGGTTCGCGGGCGAATTCGGCGAGGAAGCGGAAGCTGCCGTAGCCGATCAGGAACACGCCGGAGATGGCGCCGACCGGGCGCGGCTTGCTGGAAAACCACCACAGGATGATGAACAGCAGCAGGCCCTCGCCGGCGAACTGGTAAAGCTGCGAGGGGTGGCGCGCGATGCCGTCGGCCGTCTGCGGGAACACCATGCCCCAGGGCAGGTCGGTGGCGCGCCCCCACAGTTCGCCGTTGATGAAGTTGCCGAGCCGCCCGGCGGCGAGTCCCAGCGGCACCAGCGGGGCGATGAAGTCGGTGACGGCGAGCCAGCGAAGCTGGTGACGATGCGCGAACAGCGCCATCGCGACGAGCACACCGAGGAAGCCGCCGTGGAAGCTCATACCGCCTTCCCACAGCTTGAGGATGTCGAGCGGATTCGCCAGGTATTCGGCCGGCTTGTAGAACAGCACGTAGCCGAGCCGCCCGCCCGCGATGACGCCGAGCACGCCATAGAACAGCACGTCGTCGAGCATTTTTTGCGTCCAGCCCGACCACGGCCGGTGGGCGATGCACCAGCGCCCGAGCAGGATGACCTGCATGAAGGCGACGAGGTACATCAGGCCGTACCAGTGAATGGCGACGGGCCCGAGCTGCAGGGCGACGGGATCGAATTGCGGATGGATGAGCATGAGGTGTCCGGGGGGGGGCGCGGCAGGTAAAATGGCCGACTGATTATAAATTGCCTGAGTGACCATCATGCCTGACTACCGTTCCTGGACCACCACCCGCGGCCGCAACATGGCCGGTGCCCGTGCGCTGTGGCGCGCCACCGGCATGAAGGACGGCGACTTCAACAAGCCCATCATCGCCAT
>JAIBFE010000229.1 GCA_019459705.1 Thiobacillus sp.
GTGGCGATCTTCATCGCCATGGTGCTCGACGGTCTCGACGGCCGCGTCGCCCGCATGACGCATACGCAGAGCGCCTTCGGCGCCGAATACGACAGCCTGTCCGACATGGTGTCGTTCGGCGTCGCCCCGGCGCTGGTGATCTACGAATTCGCCCTGCAGGGCATGGGCAAGCTCGGCTGGATTGCCGCCTTTGTCTATTGCGCCGGCGCGGCGCTGCGGCTGGCGCGCTTCAATACCCAGCTCGACACCATCACCGACAAGCGCTTTTTCCAGGGGCTGCCCAGCCCGGCGGCGGCTGCGCTGATCGCCGGCTTTGTCTGGGTGATGGTTGAATACGGCATTGCGGGCAGCGAGGTGCGCTGGCTGGCCGGGGTGATAGCGCTGTTCGGCGTGCTGACCATGGTCAGCAACTACCGCTTCTACAGCGGCAAGGAAATCAACCTGCGCAAAAGCGTGCCCTTCTTCGTCATCCTGCTCGTTGTGCTGGCCTTCGTCCTGATCTCGACCAGCCCGCCTGAAGTGCTGTTCGGGGCGTTTGTGCTGTACGGCTTGTCGGGCTATGCCGATGCGCTGTGGAAGCTGCTGCGTCGCAACAAGCCGTCCCCCTTGCAGGGCGGCGAAAAATAGATAGAATTTAGACCATGTCTAATTGGTCGCAACCGTCCTTTCTCCTCTGCCTGTCGAACGTTCTGTTTGGCAGCCTGCTGCTGCGCGTCGCGCGCACACATTAACCCCCCCCTCCCTGCAGTACCCGTGCCGCCAGTCTGATGCGGCAACCCCTTATAATGCGTCGGCCCGAATCGACTGAGACCCGGCCCGACCTACCATGGAGCCTGCCATGAACGACCGTTTGTTTATTTTCGACACCACCTTGCGCGACGGCGAGCAAAGCCCTGGCGCGTCGATGACCAAGGAAGAGAAGCTCCGCATCGCCCGCCAGCTGGAAAAGCTCGGCGTCGACGTCATCGAAGCGGGTTTTGCCGCCGCCAGCCCGGGCGACGCCGATGCGATCCGCACCATTGCCGAAACCATCCAGAACTCGACCGTGTGTTCGCTGGCGCGCGCCAACGAGCGCGACATCCACGCCGCCGGCGGCGCGATCAAGCCCGCGAAGTCGGGGCGCATCCACACCTTCATCGCCACCAGCCCCATCCACATGGAAAAGAAGCTGCGCATGCAGCCGGACCAGGTGGTCGAGGCGGCGATCAAGGCCGTCAAGCTCGCGCTCGAATACACCGACGACGTCGAATTCTCGGCCGAGGACGCGGTGCGCTCCGACATGGATTTCCTCGTCCGCATCTTCGACGAGGTGATCAAGGCCGGTGCCAAAACCATCAACGTGCCCGACACCGTCGGCTATTCGATTCCGGCTTTGTGGGGCGAGCGCATGAAGCAGTTGATCGAGCGCGTGCCCGGCTCGGACAAGGTCATCTGGTCGACCCACTGCCACAATGACCTCGGCATGGCGGTCGCCAACTCGCTCGCCGCGGTGATGAACGGCGCGCGCCAGGTCGAGTGCACCATCAACGGGCTGGGCGAGCGCGCCGGCAACGCCTCGCTGGAAGAGATCGTGATGGCGGTGCGCACCCGCAAGGACGTGTTCAGCTGCGACACCCGCATCGACGCGACGCAAATTGTCCCGGCGTCCAAGCTCGTCTCCACCATCACCGGCTACCCGGTGCAGCCGAACAAGGCCATCGTCGGGGCGAATGCCTTTGCGCACGAATCGGGCATCCACCAGGACGGCGTGCTGAAGCACCGCGAGACCTACGAAATCATGCGCGCCGAAGACGTGGGCTGGAACGCGAATCGCCTCACCCTCGGCAAGCTGTCGGGCCGCGCCGCGTTCAAGAGCAAGCTCGCCGAGCTCGGCATCGTGCTCGAAACCGAAGAGGCGCTCAACACCGCGTTTGCCCGCTTCAAGGATCTGGCCGACAAGAAGCGCGAGATCTTCGACGAGGACCTGCAGGCGCTGGTGTCCGACGAGGGCTACGCCGCCGAGCACGAGCGCTACAAGCTGGTGTCGCTGAAAGTGTGCTCGGAAACCGGCGAAGTGCCGCACGCGCAGCTTGTGTTCACTGACGAGGGGACCGAGAAGCAGGCCGACGGTCTGGGCTCGGGCCCGGTCGATGCCACCTTCAAGGCGCTCGAGTCGGTGGTCGACAGCGGCGCCAGCCTGCTGCTGTATTCGGTCAACAACATCACCAGCGGCACCGATTCCCAGGGCGAGGTGACCGTGCGGCTGGCGCTGGACGGCCGCGTGGTCAACGGGCAGGGTGCCGATACCGACATCGTGGTGGCGTCGGCCAAGGCCTACCTGCACGGGCTGAACAAGCTGCACAGCAAGCGCGAGCGGGCGCATCCGCAGGTGTGATCGTCCAACAATAAAAAACGCCCCTCGGGGCGTTTTTTATTGGGCGTTCGGCAGCGAGGCGCGTGTCTCCCGCAGGATGGACTAATGGCTGGCGACGAGGCAGTTTCGGCCACGCTGCTTCGCCTGATACAAGCGCTTGTCCACTTCCTCGACGAACCGGCGCGGTTCGTCCTGAAGCGCCGGAACGATGGCGCCCACGCCGATGCTGACGGTCAGGATCTGGCTGACCGGGGACTTTTCGTGCGGAATCTGCTCCTTGAAAATCAGGTTGCGGCTTCGTTCGGCGATCTTGAGCGCAGCCTTTTCGTCGGTATCGGGCAACACCAGCACGAACTCCTCCCCGCCAAAGCGGGCAAGAAAGTCCCGTGAACGTGTCGCTGCCATCCCCAAGGTCTTCCCCACGCGTTTCAGGCAGTCATCGCCCTGGATATGTCCGTAGTGATCGTTGTACTGCTTGAAATAGTCGATGTCGAACATGATCAGCGCCAGGGGCTGGTTGTTGCGCCGTGAGTTGGTCCACTCCAGGTCCAGAATGGAGTCGAACATGCGGCGATTCGCAACGCCGGTCAAACCGTCCTTGAAAGACAGCTCTTCCAGTTCCTTCTGCAGGGTGGCCAGTTTTTCTTCCGTCGTCTTGCGCTCGGTGATGTCGAACATGAAGCCGACCAGCGAATCGACGTCGCCGTTTTCCTTGCGAACCACATGCACCACATCGCGGATCCACACATAGCTGCCATCCCGGGTTAGCGCGCGGTAGTCGGCCTCGTGATCGGTTCCCGCCTTGGATTGGGCGACGCAGAAATTGACCACCTGTTCCCGGTCATCGGGATGCATGCGGGCAGCCCAGTCCTCTACGCTCACCCAGCTCGTGGGTGCCCAGCCAAGCAGGCTTTCGATCTGGGGGCCGATGTAGGTGAATTGCAGGGTCGCCCAGTCGATCTTCCAGGGAATGGCCTTCGTGGATTCCAGCAGGGTCTTGTAGACCGCGCTGTCAGTTTCGAGGTCATTCGCTTTGTCGTTCATTGTTTTCGATTCCATCCAGTTGCCAAGCGGGGCATGGCGTTTTATGGGCGCCGTTGCCGGATCAGTGCGCTTGCCGTGACGGCGCGCTCAACTTGGCGTAATAGATCGCGGCGAAGAAGAACACCACCGACAGCACGGTCTCGAGTCCGCCGAGCCAGGCCGACAGGCCTTTGTCCGACCAGGCGCGCACCACGCCTTCGGTGAAGTAGGCCAGCACCAGCATCGGCGCCCACTGATACGTGTAGCGGCGACCCTTGAGGATGCCCATCAACGGCGCCAGCAGCGGCAGCGCCTTCAGCACCAGCCAGGAGCCGCCGGGACGGATCGGCGCCAGCCACAGCTCCCATGCCACGCACAGGAAGATCAGCGCGATCAGGCTTGCGCTCGCGAGGTTTTGCAAAGTCTTCATGCGATCGGCCTCACAGCGGTTCTCACTGGACTAAGTTCCTCGTATCGGCCTCCGGCAGCATTCGCCTGGCCGTCGATCCCGCTGCGCGGGTCCCTCGCCGGGTGGCTCATGCTGCCAGCTTCACTGCGGTTTCGGCGAGCCGCTTGCCGAGCGCGATGCACAGTGCGCGCTCGTCGTCGGTGAGCGGCTTGTCGTCGGCCGGGCCGGCCCAGTGGCTGGCGCCGTAGGGGGTGCCGCCGCTGGCGGTGTGGTTCACCTCGGGCAGGGTGTAGGGCAGGCCGACGATCAGCATGCCGTGGTGCAGCAGCGGCAGCATCATGCTGGTGAGCGTGGTTTCCTGGCCGCCGTGCAGGCTGGGGGTGGTGGTGAACACGGCGGCGGGCTTGCCGACCAGCGTGCCCTTGGCCCACAGCGCG
>JAIBFE010000233.1 GCA_019459705.1 Thiobacillus sp.
ACGAGCGCATCCGCATGCTGCGTGACCGCCTCTACAACGGCCTCAAGGACATCGAGGAAGTGCACCTGAACGGCGACATGGATCAGCGCGTGCCGCACAACCTCAACGTCAGCTTCAACTTCGTCGAAGGCGAATCGCTGATCATGGCGATCAAGGACCTGGCGGTGTCGTCGGGCTCCGCCTGCACCTCGGCCAGCCTGGAGCCGTCCTACGTGCTGCGCGCACTGGGCCGCAGCGATGAACTGGCGCACAGCTCGATCCGCTTCTCCATCGGCCGCTTCACTACCGAGGAAGAAGTCGACTACGCCATCAAGCTGCTGCACGAGAAGATCGGCAAGCTGCGCGAGCTTTCCCCGCTGTGGGAGATGTTCAAGGAAGGCGTCGACCTCAATACCGTGCAGTGGGCTGCACATTGATTCTGAAGTATCTGAAGTAAAGGAGAACACCATGTCCTACAGCGAAAAAGTACTCGACCATTACGAAAACCCCCGCAACGTGGGTTCCTTCGCCAAGGAGGACGACGGCGTCGGCACCGGCATGGTCGGCGCGCCCGCCTGCGGCGACGTGATGAAGCTGCAGATCAAGGTCGGTGCCGATGGCCGCATCGAGGATGCCAAATTCAAGACCTACGGCTGCGGATCGGCGATTGCTTCGTCGTCGCTGGTGACCGAGTGGGTCAAGGGCAAGACGCTCGACCAAGCGATGGAAATCAAGAATACGGCCATCGCCGAGGAACTCGCGCTGCCGCCGGTGAAGATCCACTGCTCGATCCTGGCCGAAGACGCGATCAAGGCCGCGGTCGCCGATTACAAGCAGAAAAAAGGTCTGGAGTAAGCCATGGCGGTGACCCTGTCCGAGCGCGCAGCGCAACACGTCACCAGCTACCTTGCCAAACGCGGCAAGGGCGTCGGCATCCGTCTCGGCGTGCGCACCACCGGCTGTTCCGGCATGGCCTACAAGCTGGAGTTCGCTGATGAGGCGCCCGAAGGCGACGAGGTCTTCACCAGCCATGGTGTAACCGTATTTGTCGAACCGAAGAGCCTTGACTACATTGATGGCACCGAACTGGATTACGCACGCGAAGTCCTCAACGAAGGCTTCAAGTTCAACAATCCGAACGTGAAGAACGAGTGCGGCTGCGGCGAGTCGTTTAACGTTTAAGGGGTCAGGGGCAGGGATTCAGGGGTCAGGGCTTTTGTGCGGCCTTTGGCCGCGTTTTGAAAGAGCAACGCGCAGCACAAAGCCCCCTGAATCCTGACCCCTGAATCCTGGCCCCTGACAATGGATTTCACCCAAACCCACTTCGAACTGTTCGGTCTGCCGCAATCGTATGCGCTGGATCGGGACAAGCTTGATGCCGCCTACCGCGAACTGCAGAACACCGTGCACCCTGACCGCTTCGCCGCGCAGCCGGACGCCGAGCAGCGGGTGGCGATGCAGTGGGCGACGCAGGCGAACGAGGCCTACCAGACGCTGAAGCATCCGGTGAGCCGCGGGGTCTACCTGCTGAAGCTGCAGGGCATCGACGCGCTCGACGCCAACAATACGAAGATGGCGCCGGCCTTCCTGATGCAGCAGATGGAATGGCGCGAAGCCATCGAAGATGCGCGTACCGGCAAGCGCGTGGAAATTCTGGATGCGCTGACCGATGACCTGCGTTCCGCGCACCGCCGCATCGAGGCACAATTGGCCGAATTGATCGACACCACGCACGATTTTTCGGCAGCCTCCGAAGCCGTGCGCCAATTGCGATTCATGGACAAACTCATCGCCGAAGTCGGCGACGTCTACGAAGAACTGGAAACTTAAACATGGCCCTGCTGCAAATCGCCGAACCCGGCATGTCCACCGCCCCGCACCAACATCGGCTGGCAGTGGGGATCGACCTGGGCACGACCAATTCGCTGGTGGCCACGGTGCGCTCCGGCCTCGCCGTGGTTCTCGACGACGAAGCCGGGCGTTCGCTGCTGCCCTCGGTGGTGCGCTACCACGCCAATGGCGACGTGAATGTCGGCTATGCCGCGCAGGCCGCGCAAAACAGCGACCCCCACAACGCCATCGCGTCGGTGAAGCGCTTCATGGGCCGCGGCCTCGCCGACATCGACGATATCGCCAGCCTGCCGTACCGCTTCGTCGATGCGCCCGGCATGGTGCAGCTGAGAACCGCCGCTGGCGTGAAAAGCCCGGTCGAGGTCTCGGCCGAAATCCTGAAAGTCCTGAGCCGCCGCGCCGAAACCGCGCTCGGCGGGGAACTCGTCGGTGCGGTGATCACCGTGCCGGCCTACTTCGACGACGCCCAGCGCCAGGCCACCAAGGATGCAGCCCAGCTCGCCGGCCTCAACGTGCTGCGCCTGTTGAACGAGCCTACCGCCGCGGCGATCGCCTACGGTCTCGACAACGCGTCCGAAGGCGTCTACGCGGTCTACGACCTCGGCGGCGGTACTTTCGATATCTCCATCCTGAAACTGTCCAAGGGCGTGTTCGAAGTGCTGGCCACCAACGGCGATTCGGCGCTCGGCGGTGACGACTTCGACCAGCGCGTATTCTGCTGGATCGTCGAGCAGGGCCGCTTCCAGCCGCTGTCTGCAGGCGACATGCGTTTGTTGCTGACCAAGGCGCGCGACGCCAAGGAAGCGCTGACCGAGCACACCGAAGTGCGCGTCACCGCTGTGTTGTCGACCGGCGAGATGATGGACGCGACGCTCACCCAGGCCGATTTCAACGCCATGACCGCCAGTCTCGTCAGCAAGACGCTGGCGCCCACGCGCAAGGCGCTGCGCGACGCCGGTCTGGCCGTGGACGAGGTGAAGGGCGTGGTGATGGTCGGCGGATCGACCCGTATGCCGTGCATCCGCCAGGCCGTCGCCGACTTCTTCAGGCAGACGCCGCTGACCAACCTCGACCCCGACAAGGTGGTCGCGCTCGGCGCCGCCATGCAGGCCGACGTGCTGGCGGGTAACCGTGCTGGCGACGACTGGCTGCTGCTCGACGTCATTCCGCTGTCGCTCGGCCTCGAAACCATGGGCGGGCTCACGGAAAAAGTCATTCCGCGCAACACCACCATTCCCACTGCGCGCGCGCAGGAGTTCACCACCTTCAAGGACGGCCAGACCGCGATGAGCGTGCAGGTGCTGCAGGGCGAGCGCGAGCTGGCGTCCGACTGCCGCTCGCTGGCGCGCTTCGAGCTGCGCGGCATTCCGCCGATGGTGGCGGGCGCGGCGCGCATCCGCGTCACTTTCCAGGTCGACGCCGACGGCCTGCTGTCGGTGTCGGCGCGCGAGCAGAGCAGCGGCGTCGAAGCCAGCGTGCAGGTCAAGCCGTCGTACGGACTCGGCGACGACGAGATCACCCGCATGCTGAAGGATGCCTTCACCCACGCCAAGGACGACATGTATGCGCGCGCGCTGAACGAGCAGATCGTCGACGCGCAGGGCCTGATCGCAGCCACCCGCGCGGCGATGGCGGAAGACGCTGCCCTCCTCAGTGCAGATGAAATTGCAACGATCGAAGCCAGTATCGCCGCCCTTGAAAAGCTGATGGCGGGCCCCGATGTCGAGGCTAATCACCACCTGGCCATCAAGCGCGGCATTGAAGCCCTGAATGCCGCCACCACCGAATTCGCCCAGCGCCGCATGGACCAGAACGTGCGCCGCGCGATGGCGGGGCAGAAACTGGAAACCTTCGGTTGATCGAATCATGCTGAACGACGCCTTCATCGAATCCCTGCGGGTCAAGCTCGAAGCCCACCCGATCTATGCTGCGGTGCAGACGCTGGACGACCTGCGCGTGTTCATGCAGCACCACGTTTATTCGGTGTGGGACTTCATGTCGCTGATCAAGTATCTGCAGCACGAAGTCGCGCCCGCGCGCTGGCCGTGGACACCGGGCGGCGACGCCTCGGTGCAGCGCTTCATCAACGAACTGGTGCTGGAAGAGGAAACCGACATCGCGCTGCCGGGCCAGGAAGGGCACACCAGCCACTTCATGCTGTATCTGGCCGCCATGCGTGAAGTCGGCGCCGACGCCGACATGCCTGCGCGCTTCGTGCAGCTGGCAGGCGAGCAGGGCATCGACGCTGCGCTCGGCTCGGGACTCGCTCCGGCGCCGTCCGCCGCGTTCACCCGCACCACCTTCGATTTCATCGCCAGCGGCAAGCCGCACGCCGTCGCCGCTGCACTGGCATTGGGACGCGAGCACGTGATTCCATCGATGTTCCGCGCGTTCCTGTCGCGCATGGCGGTGACCGACGCGCAGGCGCCCAGCTTCCACTACTACCTCAACCGCCACGTCCACCTGGACGAGGATTTCCATGCGCCGCTGTCGCTGCGCCTGCTCGCCGCTTTGTGCGGGGGCGACGCCGGGAAATGGCGCGAAGCCGAAACCGCAGCCGAAGCTGCAGTCAACGCCCGCTTACAATTCTGGGACGGTGTGTTAAAAGCATTGCCCAGCCAGCATGCCCAGGCTGCCTGATTCACTCATACAACGCGATCCCATGCCCCAACTCATCGTACTGCCCCACGTCGAACTCTGCCCCGAAGGCGCCGTCATCGAGGCCAAGCCCGGCGACACCATCTGTGACACCCTGCTCGCCAACGGCGTCGAGATCGAACACGCCTGCGAAAAATCCTGCGCCTGCACCACTTGCCACGTCATCGTGCGCGAAGGTTTCAATTCGCTGGAAGGCTCCACCGAAGAAGAGGATGATCTGCTCGACAAGGCCTGGGGGCTGGAACCGCAATCGCGCCTGTCGTGTCAGGCTCGCGTCAACAGCAGCGACCTGGTGATCGAAATTCACAAGAACACCATCAACATGGTGAAAGAAGGACATTGACATGAAGTGGACGGACTCCCTCGATATCGCCATCGAACTCGCCGAAGCGCACCCTGAAATCGATCCGCGCACCATCCGTTTCACCGACCTGCGCGGCTGGGTGATGGAACTGCCCGACTTCGACGACGACCCCGAGCATTCCGGCGAGAAAATTCTCGAGGCGATCCAGATGGCGTGGATCGACGAAATCAGCTAAGACGGCTGCCCGGGCTGAATGGCGTGGCCACGGTTCAGATATGCGGAAAGTCCGGGTTATGCGCCACCTCCCAGACAAAGCCGTCGGGGTCGGTGAAATAGCCGGAATATCCGCCCCAGTCTGTCGGGTGTCCTGGTCGGGTGACCGTGGCGCCATAGGCTGCCACCCGATCAAGCAACGCATCCACCTCTGCTGGCGAACGCACATTGTGCGCAAGTGCGAAGCCGCGAAACCCCGATCCCTCCGCTGAAAGCCCGGCGTCCTCGGCCAGGCTGTCCCGCGACCAAAGAGCAAGCCAGGTTTTTCCCAACTCAAAGAAGGTGATCGACGGTGGCGTTTCCAGCCGCGGCAAGCCGAGGCATTCCGCATAGAAGCGGGTGGCGCGCTCGAGGTCGGCCACGCCGAGGGTGATCAGGCTGATGCGTGGTTCCATGATGGGCTCCTGGCCGGCACTTCATTCAAACGTCCTGTTTGCCAACTGTTTCAATCAAACGGGTCATGTCTTCGACAACCGGCCTTGAGTTCATGATGAACGTGTGGAGGGCGGGCACCTCAAGGACCAGCGCGTCAAATGGGCCTGTGGCTTCGGACAGGCTGAGAATGCCGTCATTGGCTTCCATCCCGAAGGGGAGCCCGGCTGCTCGCGGACCACTCAACCCCGCATAAATCCGGGTAAGGGTCGGCGGCGTCGGCATCGGCATCGGCAGCTGGCGCATGAATGCGTCATCGGCCAGCAGTTGCCCCATTTCGCCCGTCAGCATTTTATATAGCCAGAACCGGGAAAAAAATCGGGCCGCCCTGCAGGCAAGTATTGGCGGCGCCAGGAAGAAGCAGGCGGCGGGTGCCCGGTTTTCGAGATGGCCGAGTGCCGTTCGGATGATCACCGTTCCCAGGGAATGCCCCACCAGCGCGTAATGTTCGGTGCCAACCCGGCGTTCAATCAGTTTCAGCAGGCGCGCAGTCGCACCCTGCAGGGTTTCGAACGTCGGCGAATAGCCGAACAGGACCGGATTGTGACCGGCGCGCCGCAATCGCCGGCGCAGCCGCATCATGGAGAGAGGCGTTCTTCCCATGCCATGGATCAGAACGATATCCATGCGTGTCTTCGGCTGCTCGGATCAGGTTGCCGATTCAGCCAGCAACGCCTGGTAGACGGCGAGATCGGTCGCGGAATGACAGCAGAAGATCACGTCCTGGATAACAGGAAAATCTGCTGCCGTCGCGTGAACTGTGGCGACGGCTATCCTCGCGGCAGGCTCGAACGGATAGCCATAGACACCGGTGCTGATGCTCGGGAAAGCCAGCGTGTGAATGCTGTGTTGTGCTGCAAGTTCGATCGAGCGCCGGTAGCACGACGCCAGCAGTTCGGGCTCACCGCGATCCCCGCCGTGCCAGACCGGGCCGACGGTGTGAATGACGAAGCGGGCAGGGAGATGGTAGCCCCGGGTGAGTTTGGCATCGCCGGTCGCACAGCCGCCAAGCAGGCCGCATTCGGCAAGCAGCTCAGGCCCGGCGGCGCGATGGATCGCGCCGTCAACCCCGCCACCGCCGAGCAGCGAGGAATTGGCGGCATTGACGATGGCGTCAACCCTGAGCGTAGTGATATCGGCCTGAACGGCGCGTAGCGTGGCTGGCATGATGAAATGGCCCGGGATCGAGTCAGGTCAGGGTTTGTCTCCCGCCGTGAAAGGTCAACGCGCCGGGCCAGTGTGTGGCGTCGTGATGAAAGCCTGCCGGCTGAACCCAAGTTCCGCAGCCCGCGTCAGCAAGGCCTCATGCGTCGCCTCATCGAGTTGAGGGCTTCGTGCCAGGATCCAGGCATATTTGCGGGCAGGTTCCCCGACCAGCACCCACTGGTAGCCCGGATCGAGGTCCAGAATCCAGTAGTCGCCATAAAACGGGCGAAAGAAACTCACTCGCAGTTTTGCGCCCCCGCTTCCCTCAACGACCCGGGCGACCCCCTGGGCCTGCTCAAGCGAGCCCTTTGCCGTTCGGCACTGATTCACCACGGCCACCTCTTTTCCATCGGGGCGATACGTGGCCTGGGTGTCTGAAGCGCACATCGACTGAAAGCTATTGGGCAGGCGCGCAATCTCGTACCAGGTGCCGTAATAACGCGCCAGATCAACGGACGCGACAGTCGGAAGGGGCGGGTGGGACGTAGTGCAAGCAGCTAGCAAGGCGGTTGCGGTAAGGGTGATGAGGCCAAGAAATGATTTCATGATTTTCTATTTAACGATGCCCAACGCCTGACTTCATGGGCAGTTGAAGGAAGTCCCATTGAAGGAAACGTTTGACATGAGGGGCGTCCAAGAGCGATAGCTCCTGGACGTTCCTCTCGATGGAAGGGTTAGGCGTCGGGTTCACCTACCAACGCCTGCAACTTAAGAATGGTTGCCCAGTTTCTGGTTGTCACTGATCTACCTGCTTTGCCGAGCAATGCTCTTCCGGCTTTGCTTTCCAGGATGCCGGCTGCGCAGTGCAAGTACGCGGCATTCTTGCCGACCAGGAACTGCTCAGGTAACACGACCAAAGATTCGACTGCACCAAGCCCGGATAGCGTGGCGTTGTCTTGAGCGAAGACAGCCAGGAGATGTGAATGATTGGTTGCCTGCTCGGCCAACTGGTTCTCACCAACGATGGCCGACAACTCTTTCGCCGACTTGACGATGACGGGTACTTCCACCTTCAGTTGTTCCGATATGGCGGCGGCTATGTTTGCTGCATGCTTGGACTGTGTTCCTTTGGTTGCTCGGAATACGGCGTTGCCGCTATTCAGCAGCGTAGCTACGTCTGTGTACCCAAGTTCAGTCAGCAAGGCTCGCAGATCGGCCATGGGAACTCGATTGGCTTTGCCAACATTGATGCCACGCAACAGGGCTACGAATTTTGGCACTTGTGACGCCTAACGTTTAAGGTAAGTTGCGCGCCGCTTGCGGCGGGTCCCAGCGACCGAAAGGAGTGAACTTGAACGCAATGTTAGGCGACAACATTTGCAAAGGCGAGATATCCTTTCTGTAGACCGATACAAGAAGAGAAGTGAACCGCAATGGAGTTCGAATAAGGGCGGGTTTGGCGTGGTGAGCCCGCTGGATGGGTAAGCCGGTGGCGGTGCGCCAGTTTTCCCGCGATTTGCGCTACCGTAACGCTATCGGCAAAGAAGCAGAACAGGATGATTGAAGACGAAGACTATATGCGCGCCGCACTGGAGCTCGCCCGCCAGGGCGCGGCGGCCGGCGAGGTGCCGGTGGGGGCGCTGGTGGTGTGCGGCGGCGAGATCGTCGGGCGCGGGTTCAACCAGCCGATTTCCAGCCACGATCCGACGGCGCATGCCGAGGTGATGGCGCTGCGCGATGCGGCGGGGCGGGTGGGCAATTACCGGCTGGTGGGCTGCACGCTGTATGTGACGATGGAGCCGTGCGTGATGTGCGCGGGGGCGATCCTGCATTCCCGGGTGGCGCGGGTGGTGTATGGCGCGAAGGAATACAAGACCGGTGCGCACGGCAGCATCATCGACGTGTTTGCCGAGCCGCGCCTCAACTACCATTGCGAGTTTTCCGGCGGGGTGCTGGCGGACGAATGCGCGGCGATGATCTCGGGCTTTTTCGAATCGCGCCGGCAGCAGAAGAAGGAGGCGGTGCAATGAGCGAGCTGGTGATCGATGTGGACATGCGCCTACAGCAGTTGTATCTGTGGGAGCCTTATCCGGACGGCGACCTGCTGATCCGCCAGTATCCGGTGTCCACCGCGGCCAACGGGGCAGGGGAGCAGAACGGCAGCTACTGCACGCCGCGCGGGCGCCACCGCATCGCGGAGAAGATCGGCGCCGGGGCGCCGCTCTGCGCGGCCTTCAAGTCGCGCGAGCCGACGGGCGAGATATGGACCCCCGAGCTGGATGCCGAGAATCCCGGGCGCGACTGGATCCTGACCCGCATCCTGTGGCTGGACGGACTGGAGCCGGGCAGGAACCAGGGCGGTACGGTCGACACCCGCAACCGCTATATCTACATTCACGGCACCCACGAAGAGCACAAGATCGGCACGCCGGCGTCGCACGGCTGCATCCGCATGAAGAATGCCGATGTGGCGGAGCTGTTCGATCTGGTGGAGGTGGGGACGGAGGTCAGGATTTCGTAGTGGTCGGCCTGCGACAAGCCGGGGAAACGGCTTGGGCCGTTGGGTGTGAACCTCAACTGTTACAGGGGCTTGAGGCTTTCAGCTGAACCTGTTTGGCAAGTGTTCGCGGCAATTAGGAGACTGCGGCGCGGGGAGCGGGCAGAGGCGCGCGAAGCTGTTCGATGAAGCCCGCACAGTCCTCTTTCGACATGGGTTGGCTGAAGTGATAGCCCTGCAGCATCTCCACGCCCATGTCCAGAAGGATTCCTGCGGTTTCCTGGTCCTCGACGCCTTCTGCGACCAGTGCCAATTGCATGGCATGTCCCATGTCCACAATCGTTTTGACCAGGACTCGCCCTTCCGGCGTTTTGATGCGGCGGACGAAGGAGATATCAATCTTGATTTCGTCGAACGGCAGTTCGTGCACGTGGGACAGGGATGAAAACCCGGTGCCGAAATCATCCAGAGACAAGGTAAAGCCCGCATCCGAAAGCTTTTGCAGATAGCCCCTGGCTTGCTCGATACCTTGCAGGGCAATGCTTTCGGTGATCTCCAGCTTGATCTGTCGCGGTTTCATGCCGTAGCGCCCCACCATGGCCAAAAGCATGGGATAGAAGTCGGCGGACATTAACTGGCGTTTGGACACATTCACCGCCAGTTTCAAATCGGAACACAAGCCACTGCACTGGCTGAAATGATCCAGCGCGTGCTCGAGAACCTGGCGCCCCACCTCGTTGATGAGCCCGAGGTTTTCGGCCAGGGGAATGAAGTTCGCCGGGCTGACCCATCCGTATTTATCGTCATGCCAGCGGGCGAGGGCTTCTACTCCGACGATATTCGAATGATCGCGGGCGTCCATCACCGGCTGGTAATACACCTGGAGCACGCCCTGTTTGACCGCGGCCACGAAACGGGACGTCATGTCCACATCCTCGTAGCCCGTCGCGCTGGACTGCAGATCGCGGAACATCTGGATATTATTCCGGCCCTGCGACTTTGCGTAGAACAAGGCCTTGTCGGCCTGCACCAGCAGGGCCTCGCCGTTATCCGCGTCCTCGGGGTAGACAGCGATGCCGATACTGAGCGTGACGAACGCATCGCTGTAGGTTCTTTCAAGGTTCATCCGCAGTTTCTGCATCAGTTCGCCGGCAATCTGGCGTGGGATGTCGGCATTCTGCGAGAAGGGCAGCAGCACGACAAACTCATCCCCGCCCCAGCGCGCCAGCACATCCGTGGCACGCAGGTTCGACCGGAGAATATCGCTCACCTCCCTCAATAAGCGGTCTCCGGATTTGTGTCCGTGCAGGTCGTTGATTTGCTTGAAGTTATCCAGATCGATGAACAGCAGGGCAAACTGCGATCCCCTGATGCGCGAAAGCTCGATTTCCTCGTGGATACGGTCGTCCAGGTAGATGCGGTTGGGCAGGCTGGTCAGCGCGTCATGCGTGGCCATGTGGCTGATGCGCTTTTCCTGCATGTGCGTCTCTGTGACGTCGCGCAGCACCCCGCGTATCCCCTCGACCTGCCCCAGCTTGCGATACAAGGCAAACTTGCCCTCGACCCAATGCTCGTCCTGGTCATCGCGCATCAGCCGAAAACGCATGCTCATCGTGTCCCGGTCGCCTTGCAGCAAGGTGTCCAGCAGCTTTTCCAGTGTGCTCCTGTCCTGCTTGTTGATGAACGCCAGGAAAGGGAGACCCAGAAAATGGGCATTGCTGCGGTGATCGCTGCCCAGCAACTTGAGCCAGTGATCGGACAGGAAGGCAATCGTGCCATTCCGCGACAGCTCGATGACCACCTCATTCAATAAGCCCAGGGTGTCGTAGAACGCGGCTCTTGCCTCCGCTTCTGCGTTGGCCTGGCTCAGGTTCCTGATTTCATCCAGTTCGCTGCGGAAATGCAGCTTTTTCAGCAGCTTTTCCATCATGCAGAATTTCGTCAGTCCTGACTGGAACAGGTTGAATCCCACAAAAAACAGGATGGAAAGCCATAGCCACGACCACTGCGGCTGCAAGTAAATCAGCACGCCGCACGCAACGATGAACCCGCCCGCAATGGTGCGGATCGCGGGTTCGATGTACGTCTGGTTTTTAATGTGCACTGCGGGAGTCATGAGCGTTGTCGTGTTTATCCGTGCTGTGTGCGAATCGGGGTATTCGGCCTTTCCCGGTTTGACGAATGGCTTTTATTCACACAAAGCGCCTGTGCGGCTGCCGCGCGCGATGTTCGCGGAACTGGCATGCGGCAGCCCCGGGGCCAGAGCGGTCAGCACGGCACGTTGAATGGCGAGGTGGCGAGCGATTTGCATGCGGTACGAAGGGTTCATTTTTATCCGCTATCCAGAACGGGAGTTCGTAAGCATGTATTCGGCAGAATAACCCTGTTCTTGAGGCGGCTTCGACCGCTGGCGACAAATCGGCCAAAGCAGACGGTCACCCCCAAGGCCATTGCCAGGAAAAACGGGGGGCGCAGCCCAGACGTTAAGGCAGAATGCCGAAAAAACACCAGAGCAATTCCTGCGATCCCCCGCAGGTCCTGGACCTTTGGGGGATTTTTGGGCAGCAATTTTTAAAGGTCGAGGAGGTCGAAAGGGCCGACCATGGCCTTCAGGATGCGCTTGCAAGCTGGTGTGCCCTGGAGTTCAGGGGCCATGGGTCGGGCAGCACAGCCTGTCGGCTGATCCCATGGTTAGCTTAAGGCGTTGTGCTAGCCATCGCGGCGCCCCCTCGGTGCCAGTGCCATTCGCTGGACTCACTGGCCATGGAGGTAGAGGAACAGGGTGTTCAGCAGGTAGATGACGAGCAGCAGCAGACTGATCCAGCTCACCGTGCGGAAGACGCGTGATTGTGGCCTGAGCACCAGGCCAACCACCGCCAGCCCGCTCATCATCATCGCGGAAAAAGCCGAGGTGGCATGGGTGAGCGAGACATCGGCCAGCAGCGGGCCAGGCAGATAGGCCAGATCGTCGATCGCCAGAAGGACGATGTTGAACATGTTGCTGCCGAACAGGTTGCCGATCGCCAGATCGACCGCGCCCATGCGCAGGGCGGCCACCGTGACCACGACCTCGGGGGCGGAGGTGATCGCTGCCACGAACAAGGTCCCCACGAAGCTCTGTTCCCAGGCCATGACCACGGCCAGGTCCTTGGCGATAAAGGGCAGCCAGATGCCGGCTGCCACCACCGCCATCGCAGCCATGGCGTAGCCCCGCACCGCCTGTTTCAGGCTCGTATCCGGATAAAGCTCGGCGCGATCTTCCACGTATTCGCTAACCTGCTCCTGCTCGTATCGGTAGAGCGAGCGCATGGCCAGCAGATAGAGCAGAAGAATGACGGGTGTGTAGAGGCCGACATGACCGATGGAAGGGAATGTCCCGTCCCGGTACAGCAACAGATTGAGACCGGCAAAACCGATCAGGGCGATGCCGTAGCCGGCGGACAGCACGTTGCCTTGGTGTGCACGCGTGTAGATGGACTCCTTGCGATACAGGAAATCCAGCACCACGATGATGAGCAGATTGAACACGCAACTGCCCAGAAGGTCGCCCACTGCGATATCCGGTGCCTGAGCAACCGTCACGGCAGTCAGTCCGGTGGCCATTTCCGGCAAGGACGTGACCGTGGCCAACAGGATCAGTCCCACCCAGCCGCGGCTCATGCCGGTCTTCTCGGCAATGATGTCGCCATAGCGCGAGAGCTTGACGCCCGCCACGCCGATCACGGCGAGGCAGGCGAGTAACGAAAGCCAGATGAATGCAGGGTTCTGCATGACGATTTTTGATGCGGCTCCGGGTCTGATGGTGCACCAAAACGTGCGCCCGAATCGCCTGACAAGCTTCGAGCACGGCTATTGCACTGGGATCGTGCTTGCCATCCTTGATATTTCCAGCCTAAACCCGCTCAACGACTCTCGGGAAGGAGTGGTTACCGTTCCCTCTTCGGGGCCCGACTACGTTCGAACGCGCTCAGTAGATCAGGTTCAGCATCAGCATCATCACTGTCAGGAACAGCACGGTCATGATGCCCCCCGCCTTCATGAAGTCGGCTACCCGATAACCGGCCGGACCCATGATCAGGGCGTTCACCTGGTGGGTGGGCAGGAAGAAGGAGTTGGAGGTGGCCAGGGCTACGGTCAGGGCGAACACCGCCGGGTTGGCACCGGCGCCAATCGCAATGTTCACCGCCAGGGGCACCAGCAGCACGGTGGCACCCACGTTGGACATCACCAGGGTGAAGAAGGTGGCCAGGACGGCGATGGCCAGCTGCAGCACCCACGTGGGTACGCCGCCCAGCAGGGACAGGGTCTGCTCGGCGATCCAGGCCGCAGTGCCACTGGTTTCGACCGCCAGCCCCAATGGGATCAGGCTGGCCAGAAGGAAGACCGACTTCCAGCTCACCGCATGGTAAGCCTCCTCGATGCGCAGCACGCCGGAGAGGATCATGCCGATGGCACCGGTCATCAGAGCGATGGACAGACGCACATCGGTGAACAGCACCATGAAGAGGGCGATGCCGAAGAAGGTCAGAGCCGCGCTCACCTTGTGGGGGCGGAGCTCCTCGTGGGGGTAGTCGGTGGTGAGCACCACGAAATTCCTGTCCTGCTCCAGATGGGCAAGCGCATCCCAACTGCTGTGGACAACGAGGGCGTCGCCGGCCTGCAGCGGCAGGTTGCGGATGTCGTCGTCCTCCCGCAGGGTCTCGCCGCCGCGGTGCAGTGCCACCATGGCGAGGCCGTAGGTCTTGCGCAGCCAGACGTCGCGAGCGCTCTGGCCGATGAGTTCGGAGCCGGGCGGGATCACGACCTCGGCTATGCCGGCCTTGGTGGCGGCAAGCGCCTCGGCGAAGTCTTCCAGATCGTCCCGCTGTTGCAGACCATTGCGTTCCACGAAGGCCGCGAGTTTGTCCGGCGAGGCGAGGATACCCAGCACTGTATTGGCCTCGATGCCGATATCGCGGGCGAGCGCGCCGGGGCCGATGCGCAGGTCCTCGGTGCCGCGGAGGGCGGCGATGACCCGTACCTTGCTGTCCCGCTCCACGTCGTCCAGCATGCGGCCGATCAGCGGGCTTCCTGGCGGGACCACCACCTCAAAGAGGCCATAGTCCAGGCCATAGAGGTCCTGGAAGTACTGCATGGTGTTGGCGCTCTTGGTGATGTTCTCGTGCTTCTTGCTCGGCAGCACGAAGCGGCCGGCAATGACGAAATAGGCGATGCCAGTGGCTAGCAGGGCCAAGCCGATGGGTGTCACCGAGAATAGCGACCACGTTTCCATCTGATGCTCTGCCGGCAGCGCCTTGTTGGAGGTGAGGATCAGGTCGTTGAGCAGGATCAGGGGGCTGGAACCCACCATGGTGATGGTGCCCCCCAAAATGGCGCAGAAGCCCATGGGCATCAGCAGGCGTGACAGGGGCAGGCCAGTGCGGGCGGAGATGCGGCTCACCACGGGCAGAAAGAGGGCGGCGGCCCCCACGTTCTGCATGAAGCTGGAGATAAATCCGACAGTGCCCGAGATGGCGGGGATCACCCGGGCTTCGGTGCGGCCGGCCAGCTTGAGGATGGTGACGGCGACCTTGCCCATGAGGCCTGTCTTGTCCAGACCGGCGCCGATGATCATCACTGCGATGATGGACATGACCGCATTGCTGGAAAATCCGCGAAAGAGTTCTGAGGTCGGAACCAGGGGCTGGGCCAGCCCCAGGAGATCGTTGAAGGAACTGAGCAGGCCCAGCAGTACCATGACAGTTACCGCTGCCACGTCCACACCCACCACCTCGAAGGCGAAGAGAAAAACCGTCAGCAGCAGGATGCCCATGACCACAGCGATTTCCGGACTGGGTACAACGCTGGCCATCCAGGCCCCGAAGAAGATAAAGAGTACGGCGGCAATGAGGGTTTTGTTCGGCAGCTTGAACATCACTGGGGCTGTTGTGGCTCGGTTAAGGAAACGTCAAGATTGTATCAAGCTGCCCATACCGTGTTCGCTCAGTTTTTTGCGCCTCATGCAGATCGCATGCAGATTTGAAGGGGGCTTGGTAGCGAAGCGGCCATTCATAAGTCACAGTCTGAAAGGCAGATGTCTGACGAGCGTTACCAGAATTCCAGGTCGTGTTACTCGAATTTCGTGGGAGCGACAACAACAGCTTGTTCAAGCACGAGTAGATTTTTATCATTTAACATAATATACATTATGCGAAGTCTATAACGGGAACCGGCAATTCCTGCCGCCTCGGAAACCCGCATTCTGTCGTCGCCAGAATCGCCCCTTTTCGGGGTCGATCTTCAGCGGTCGAAATTCCGGGTTCCCAGTAACACCCGGAATTAGTCTCACTTTTGAGACGAACCGGGCATCTGACGACACCCCCAAAACCGCGCCATCATTGGGCTGGCTCGGAGAATCTGCCCGCTGCCGGGGCAACTGCGACATTCTGAAAGCTGGATTGGCTTTCCATGCGGCTTTCCAACCAAAACATGCTTCTCCGGGCCTTGAAACCGTTAAAGGGGGTGCAGCATGAGCCAACAAGACGGCATTTCCCTGCGTCGCTTTGCCGAGCAAGTCGGCTTGTCCGAAAGCTACCTGCTGCGCCTGTGCCGCGCCGGTCGCATCATCGGCGCTCGCAAGCATGTGCTGACCAAGAAGTGGATCGTCTACCCGCCTGCCCGTCTGGTTCTGGGCTGGTCGGCACGTCCCGTGACGGCCAGCAAAGGGGGTGCTGCATGAGCGATCACGCCGAACGCCTCAACGCATGGCACCTCGACCTCGCTATCTTGGCCGACGCCATCGCCCACGTCATGACCGGCATCGAGGAACCGAACGGCCTCAGTGCCACGGCCCACGTCCTCAAGAACCGGCTGCTCGAACTGGTCGAGTCCTGCCCGTTCCCCGGTCAAGGCCGCATTCGCCCGGTCGACGATGACTTCGATCTGGACGACTTCGACGGCAGCCTGCCCGCCGATACCGCCGGCGTGCCTGCCGAGCTGCTGACAGGGGGCCGCGATGATTGAGAAACACCGCCGCCAGAAGAAACCCCGCGCCCATCCGCACTTCGTCTGGGCCGACCCGGAACGCTTCCACGTCGAGCGCATGGCCGCCGGTCTCACCCAGAAACAGGCCGCCCAATACCTCGGCGTGTCCGTCCGCACCCTGCGCAACTGGGAAACCGGCGCCAACCGCATCCCCTACCCGGCCTTCAAGCTCGTCAGGATGCGCGCAGGGGCCATCGTCCATGTCGAGGGCTGGGAAGGGTGGCGATTTGCCCGTGATGGCGCCCTTGTGACGCCTGACGGTCGCACCTTCCACGCGTGGGAGCTGCATAACCTTCAGCTCGTCGTCGGTCTGGCCCGCCGCTACATGGATACCCGCAAGCTGGCCCCCATGCCCGCTGTAGCGGAAAACGTGCCACTGCTGCGGGTGGTCGCATGAGCGCCCAGGCCTCAGCGGCAACGCCGCGTGATTCGCGCTCGAGCGCGCCATCGCCGCGCGCCCCCCCCCTGCAGGCAGACCCGGGAACCGTGGCAAA
>JAIBFE010000273.1 GCA_019459705.1 Thiobacillus sp.
CAGATTACGCCCTGTTCCAGGTGATTTCCACCCTCATCAACACGGCAGAGCAATGGTGGACGCGGGGCAAGTCGCCGCATTCGACTTGCGCCAGATCCGGCTTGCGCGTTCGCTCTTTGCCGCGCCGGATTCTTCCTATACTTGTATGGATCAAGGCTTACAGCGTTTTCATGGATATACGATGGAAGCGCCCACGGCCGCCGTTTAGAGTAGCCCTGCATTGAGTCTTGAGGGAAACCCGCGACATGCCGTGCCTGGTCGACCCCGCGATGTCGATTGGGGATGGGTGGGGGCTTCCAGGATTTCCTGGGGGAAGAAATACATGAACGCGCTTTCGCCATTTGACCAGACAGCCTCGTTCGCAGGCGTCGCCCTTAAGGGCGCTGGCGTGTGTGCGGGCCCGATGACGCCCTATCCTCTGCGCGACAGGTCCGGCATCGGGAAACATCTCGATTTCGTCGAGCGCCGGAGGATTGATGCGGGCGCGTCGGATAACCTGGTTCGTTCACGTGCCGTCCTCGGGTTTTTTGTGGGTCTGGTGTGGGGACTGGTTGTTTCGGCCGTCCTGATCATCGGTGTCTCGGTCGGGCTCGCGCTGACCGGCGTGAGCTGGATGGTCGCCGGCCAGTATTGCGTCGCCATCATTTTCCTGGTGTTTGGACTCGTCGGCGTCTTGCTGTACTGGGGGACGCGGACCGAGTGTCCATGCACGGCCGGTATTCAGCGATACATGGAATCGGCGGTCGAGAGACGGCGCCCTTATCTGTACCTCTCCTCGATCAATGCGCTGGAAAATGCGCGCAGGCTTGGCATGTGGGAGCGGCGCATTTAAGGACCCCGCGTGGTTAAAGGGCACGACAGCGCTCAACCTTCTATGGCGCCCCGCTCGGAGTAACGGCCGCATCGATCAAACCGGCTTCGCGCACGGTCACCGACTCAATTTTGCAATAGGGCGGGTAACCCCTGCATTGCCTGCGCTCGCGCGAGCCAGGGCCTGACGTAAACTGAGCAACTCAGACCCGTCCATTTTCCGGCTATCGATGAACCCTTCCACGGTCAAAACCTACCTGCCCTGGGTCGTCGCCGTGGCGCTGTTCATGGAGCAGCTGGACACCACCATCGTCAACACGGCGGTGCCGGCGATGGCGCAGAGCCTGCAGGTGACACCGCTGAGCCTGAAGGCGGTGGTGACCAGCTACATCCTGAGCCTGGCGGTGTGCATTCCGGTGAGCGGCTGGATGGCGGACCGCTTCGGCACGCGGCGCGTGTTCAGCATCGCGGTCGGCATCTTCATCTTGGCCTCGATCCTGTGCGGCTTGGCGCTGAACGCGCCGATGCTGGTGGCGGGACGCATCCTGCAGGGCGTGGGTGCGGCGATGATGATGCCGGTGGGGCGGCTGGCGATCATCCGCACCTTTCCCAAGTCGGAGCTTCTGCGGGCGATGAACTTCGTGATCATCCCGGCCCTGATCGGCCCCCTGCTCGGTCCCACGGTCGGCGGCCTGATCGTGCACTGGCTCTCGTGGCACTACATCTTCTTCATCAACGTGCCGGTGGGGCTGATGGCGCTGTGGCTGGCGCATCGCTACATGCCGGATTACCGGGGCGAGTCACGGCGACCGCTGGATGTCGTCGGTCTGGTGCTGTTCGGCAGCGGCGCGGCGATGCTGTCGTGGCTGCTGGAGATCTTTGGCGAGCACCAGATCGACGCGACCTCGGCGGCGCTGCTGCTGGCGCTCAGCCTCAGCCTGCTGGCGGCGTATGTCTGGCATGCCCGCGAGACGCCGCATCCGCTGCTGCGGCTGGCGCTGTTCTGGGTGCGCACGTTTCGCGTGTCGGTGGTGGGCGGCTTCATCACGCGGCTGGGGGTGGGCGGCATGCCGTTCCTGCTGCCGCTGCTCTACCAGCTCGGCCTGGGGATGCCGGCGTGGCAGTCGGGCCTGCTGATGATGCCTGTCGCGGCGGCGGCCATGTTCATGAAATTCATCTCCTCGCAGGTGCTGGCGCGCTTCGGCTACCGGCGCATCCTGATCGTGAATACGGTGATGATCGGTGTCGTCGTCTGCCTGTTCTCGCTGGTGTCCCCTGCCACGCCGATCGCGCTGATCGTGCTGCTGGGCCTGTCCATGGGCTTCTTCAATTCGCTGCAGTACACCAGCATGAATTCGATGGCCTTCGCCGACATCGAAACATCCGATTCGAGCATGGCCAGCACGATTTCCAGTTCGCTGCAGCAGATGTCGATGAGCTTCGGGCTGGCCTGCGGTTCGCTGGTCGTCGGCTGGTATCTGGGCGACCTGCCGCAGACCGACCGCGCGGCGGTGACGACCGCGCTGCACTACGCGTTTCTGACGCTGGGCGGGCTGACGATGCTGTCGTCGCTGTCGTTCTGGACGCTGCATCCGAAGGATGGCGAGAGCGTCAGCCGGGGAACGCTGCGTGAGGCGGTATAAACGCCAGCAGCAACGCTGAAGCGCCCCTCAGCGGATCGGCCAAAAATCGCATTGGCAGCCGATCCGCTGGATCCTTCTCCCGATATCCCTTACCCCTCACGAAGCTGCGCACCGCCCGGCGCGTCGCCATCTGACGACACGCCCAATCCGGCCTATCTTTTTGTTTTAGCGAGTCATTCTTCAAACCTGCCGGATTCGGCGTCGCCAGCAGGCGACATTTTGCCCGGTTTTTTATCCGTCTCGTCCCACCCAAAGCCGCTATCTACCTGTTCATCAAAGGGTTTTCAGTGTTGGCACGCGTGCTGCTATTAGGACGATTGCATCCAGTTCCGGACGCAACCACACCAGAGCGTTTTAACCCAGTACCCGAGAGAGACAACCCCATGCTCAAGACCTTCATGCAACCCAATGCCAGCCAGTCAAAAACCGAGTCGACCCGGGCGAGCCAGTCGGCATACGCATCCGCCAGGACGACCGAGTCTCCCAAGACGGTCGAGGTCCCCAAGGAAGAACCCGCTCCGGAGACCCCCCAATTCGCACGGAACGAAGAGGGCAGCAAGCTCATCGTCGGTCCGAACATCAAGCTGAAGGGCTCTGAAATCACCGATTGCGAAATTCTGGTGGTGGAAGGCCGCGTGGAGGCTTCCATGAACAGTCGCGATATACGCATCGCCGAGGGCGGCGTGTTTTCAGGCAAGGCCGAGATCGACGTGGCGGAAGTGCGCGGCACCTTCGAGGGCGAGTTGACCGCCCGCAAGCGGCTGGTGGTGTACGCCACCGGCAAGGTCAGCGGCACGATCCGCTATGGCGCGCTGATGGTCGAGGAAGGCGGCACGATTACCGGGAACATGGCCGCCCATTCGGACGGCCCCAGCCTGTCCAAGGTATCGGACAGCTCCGCGCAAACCGCGGCAGCCGAAGCGACCGAAGAAAAAGCGCCGGAACTGGAACAAATCCATTCCGGCGCCACGTTTTCCCGCAGCCAGGCGGGACGGCGTCAAGGTTGAGTGAAGCCTTGACGCCGGTTTCTTGTCGTCGACGCGCGACAGCATCACGGGCCCGGCATCGCAACATCCTGCGCTTCGGTTCGCGCAGGGTGTTGTCGCGTCTGCGCGTCATAGCTGAAGCAAGGCCGGATCGTCATGCGGCCTTGGTGCCCTACAGGGTACGTACGCGCCGAAGCTGAAGCATTCGGCGTTCTATAGCTTGGCGCTGCGCCCGCCGTCCACCGCCAGAATCTGTCCCGTCACGTAGTGCGTATCCATCGCGAAGAAGCGCACCGCCAGCGCAATGTCGCTGGGATCGCCGGCGCGTTTCAGCATGGTGTGCGAGACGATGCGCTGGCGCGAGACCTCGTCGAAATTCGAATCGCCCTCGGGCCACATGATCGGCCCCGGGGCGATACCGTTGACGCGCACTTCGGGCGCGAGCTCGCGCGCCAGCGATTTGGTCAGCCCCACCAGTCCCGCCTTGGCGACGGAATAGACGACGTAGCTCTTCATCGGCCGTTCGGCGTGGATGTCGGTGATGTTGATGATGCAGCCGCGGCGCTTCTTCAGCTCGGGCGCGGCGGCCTGCGACAGGAACATGGGCGCCTTGAGGTTGCTGCCCATCAGGTCGATCCAGTCCTTTTCGTCGATGGTGCCGACCGGCGTGGGGTAGAAGCTCGACGCATTGTTGAGCAGGACGTCGAGGCCGCCGAAGGTCACGACAGTCTGGTGGACCAGGCTGGGCAGGCCGCCGGTGTCGTGCAGGTCTGCCTGGATCAGCGCGACCGAATCGGGGCGAATGGCATTGAGCTCGTCCTGCAATGCGCGCGCGTCGGTGGCGGAACTGCGGTTGTGAATCATGAGGTGGGCGCGGGCGGGGTGATGCAGGCGGGCCGACGCCGCGCCCACGCGCTTGGCCCCACCGGTGATCAATACGACTTTGCCATGCATCGGGGTTC
>JAIBFE010000280.1 GCA_019459705.1 Thiobacillus sp.
GTCGAGAATGCGTGCGACGATGAAGTCGACGATGGCCTCGACCGATTGCGGCCGATGATAGAAGCCGGGATTGGCAGGCAGGATCACCGCATTCATCTTCGACAGCGTCAGCATGTTTTCCAGGTGCAGGGTGGAAAACGGCGCCTCGCGCGGGACCAGAATGAGCTTCCGCTGTTCTTTCAGCATGACGTCGGCGGCGCGCTCGATCAGGTTGTCCGACAGGCCGTGGGCGATGGCGGCGAGCGTGCCCATCGAACACGGGCAGACGACCATGGCATCGGCCGGATTGGAACCGGAGGCGACCGGCGCATTCCAGTCTTCGCGGCCGAACACGCGCAACTGGCCGTCGCGCGCGTTCAATCCTTCGGACAGCTGCTTTTCGAGGGCGCTGGCGCGGGCGGGCAGCGCCACGCCGAGTTCCTGCTTGGCGACGATATGGGCGGCCTGCGACACCAGCAGGTACACGCGCATATCGGCAGCCAGCAGGCATTCGAGCAGACGCAGGCCATAGGCCATGCCGGAGGCGCCGGAGAGCGCCAGGGTTACGGTGTGGAGGGGGGGATGCATGACCCGGATTGTCGCCCGGATGATGCAGGACCGGCAAGCAGGCGTGCCACGATCACGCCGTTCACCGCGCCGAAGATCAGGGCGGCGGCGGCAAACACCGGCAACAGCTTGATCACCGCAGCGCCGGGCAATAACCACCAGCCCGCCAGCGCAAGTTGTCCGCCGATGTGACCGAACGCGGCCAGCACCGACAGGCTGACCGGACCGAAATGTCGATTCGGCAGAAAGCGCGCCAGCCCCAGTATGGCCAGGCTGGCGAGTGCGCCGGCAGCCGACAGCCAGAAGCCCGGCGCAAACAGACTGCCCAGCAGCAGGCCGCCGGCCAGGACGCGCAGGGCGGATACCCAGGCCGCCGCGCGCCAGCCGACTTGCAGCAGCACCAGCAGGATGACGATGTTGGCGAGCCCGGGTTTGACGCCGGGAACGGGACTGGGAATCGCCGCTTCGGCGAGCGTGAGGCCGATTGCCAGCGCGGCCAGCCGTGCGATGCGGCGGTCATCCGGGGTGACCGGTAATTCAATAACCGAGCGTGTCATAGGCAGACGTGCGACCGCGGATTTCGAGGCTGACCTGATTTGGCAGGCAGAGGGCGGCCTGGCCCGCCTGCGTGAGCCAGCCCTGCCTGACGCACAGCTGGCGCGGCGACGGATCGCGCGCAATACGGGCGCGGCCGGGTTCGATCTCGATGTGTGTGGTGCCGAGCGGGCCGTCGACGGCGAAGGTTTGTGCGTGGGTGAGCGCAGCGGTTTTCACGACCTGACCGGCGGCGCGGATGACGGCATTGTCACCATGCTCACCGCCCCATGCCCACCACGTCAACACGGCGACCAGGCCGCCACCCGCCAGCAGCACGCCCACATCGCCGGCGCGCAGCGTTGCCATCAGCTGAGTTCGCGGTGCCGCACCAGCACCTGCTCGCGCTCGCGGAAAGCCGCGGCCAGCGTTTCGGCGAAATAGACGCTGCGGTGCTGGCCGCCGGTGCAGCCGATGGCCACCGTCAGATAGGCGCGATGATCGCGGATGAAGCATGGCAGCCAGTTTTCGACGAAGCCGCGGATGTCGGCCAGCAGCGCCATGGCATTGGGGCTGGACTCGATATAGTTCTTCACCGGCTGGTCGCGCCCGGTGAGCGGGCGCAGTTCGGCGACATAGTGCGGGTTGGGCAGGCAGCGCACGTCGAACACCAGGTCGGCGTCGAGCGGAATGCCGTGCTTGAAACCGAAGGATTCGAACAGCAGCGTGATGCGCGAGCGGTCCTGCCCGACCAGATCCTTGATCCACAGGCGCAGCGCCGACGCGGACAGGTCGCTGGTGTCGATGCGGTGCGCCAGCGGCGCGATGTCAGCGAGCATGTCGCGTTCGAGCTGGATGGCCTCCTGCAGCGACACGCTGTCGCTGGACAGCGGATGGCGCCGCCGCGTCTCGGAAAAGCGCTGCACCAGCGTCAGCGTCTTGGCTTCGAGAAAGATCACCCTGAGGTCGGCGCCCTGCCCACGCAGCGCCTCGGCAATCGTGGGCAGCTGCGCAAAGCTCGCGCTGCTGCGCGCGTCGATGGCAATCGCGATGCGTTCGTGACCTTCCTGCTTCAGATAGTCGACCAGTGGCTGCAGCATGGCCAGTGGCAGATTGTCGACGCAGTAATAGCCGATGTCTTCCAGCACCGCGATGGCGATGCTTTTGCCCGAGCCCGACAATCCGGAGACCAGAATGATCTGCATTTAGTCGTTCCCGTCGATGGCCGCCTGCTGGCGTTTGATGAACTGGTCGAGCGGATTGATGCCGCGGCTTTTCAGGAGGTGGTTGCGCACCGCCACCTCGACCAGTACGGCAAGGTTGCGGCCGGCGGCAACCGGGACGCGAACCTTGGGTATGCCGACGCCGAGGATGGTTTCGGTCGATGCCACCATGTCGAGCCGGTTGAGACCGACTTCGCCGATTTCCTGCGGATGCACCAGTTCGACAATGAGCTTGAGGTTCTTTTGCGGCTTCACCGCCATTTCGCCAAACAGGAAACGGATGTTGAGGATGCCGAGGCCACGCACTTCAAGAAAGTCGCGGATCAGCGACGGGCAGTTGCCTTCCAGGGTTTCCGGCGCAACGCGTTTCAGCTCGACGACATCGTCGGCGATCAGGCGGTGGCCGCGCGTGATGAGTTCCAGCGCCAGTTCGCTCTTGCCGACGCCGGCATCGCCCTTGATGAGCACACCGGTTCCCAGTACTTCCAGGAACACCCCGTGCAGCGAGGTGGCATCGGCCAGGCTCTGCGTCAGGTAATGCCCCAGATGGGACATCAGGATGGGGCTTGCAAGCAGCGACGTGAACAGCGGTGTCTGGGTGCGCTCGGCCGCGTCAAGCAGAACTGACGGAACGGCTTCGCCGTTGGAAACGACGATGGCCGCCAGTTCGGTCGAGAACAGATGGCCGATGGCGTCCTGCAGGCCGGATTCGGCCAGGCCGCGCAAGTAGTCCATTTCGGCACAGCCCAGCACCTGCACCCGGTTGGGGTGAACAAAATTCAGGTGGCCGATGAGAGCCAGGGTCGGTTTCTGGATGGTTTCCGAAGATAAGGTGCGCAGGCCGCCATTGCGTCCGGCCACCCATTGCAGACCGAGCTGTTCCGCCAGGTCGTGGAACAGGTCTTCGACCGAAACGTGGCTGATTTTGTCCATGCGCCGGGCAGCGCGCCTAGCTAGACCATGCGCCGAGCAGCGCAATCAGCTCGGCCGGGGTGGTGGCATCCAGCATCTTCGTGCGCATCGTTTCATCGCCGAATAGTTGTGCCAGTTCACCCAGAATCTGCAGATGCCGCTCATTGGCGTCCTTGGGAACCAGCAAAATGAAGCACAGCGACACCGGCTGGTTGTCGGGCGCATCGAATTCGAGCGGGTTTTTCAGCCGGTAAAACGCACCGCAGGCATCCTTCAGTCCCTTGATGCGGCCGTGCGGGATGGCGATGCCATACCCCAGGGCGGTCGAACCCAGACGTTCGCGTTCGAACAGGCTGGTAAAAATATCGGTGGATTTGAGTCCGTGGGTCTGGGCGAACAAGTCGGCCGCGTGTTCGAACAGTTTTTTCTTGCTGGAAAAGCTCAGGCCCAGCAAGGTGGTATCGGGGGTGATGAGAGGGGCGATTAGGTTCATGCCAGTTGCAATGCCGGGGGAGGGAGCGGCGCGTGCACAAATTATACGCCCGGACTGTCTCCGGGCGTGGTGGCTTCAATCGGGAGGGAGCAACGTCAGGCAGGGCTTTCAGTCGGTTGATGCTTCAACCCGCCGCCGCCTTGATGGACATCCGAGGATTTTTCCTTGTGCCGGACGATCTGGCGATCCAGCTTGTCGGCCAGCAGGTCGATTGCGGCATACATGTTGCCGTCTTCGCTGTGTGCGTGGAAATCATGGCCTTTGACGTGCAGGGTGGCCTCCACCTTGTGCACCAGTTTTTCCACCTGCATGATGACCGTGATGTTGATGACATGGTCGAAATGGCGTTTGACGCGGTCGAGTTTCTCGGAAACGTAGTCGCGGATGGCTGGGGTCACTTCCAGGTGATGACCGGAAATCGTCAAATTCATAGAGCCTCCTAAGTCTGCTAAAAAAACCGAATGCCAGTGTTCTATCCTGACTTCAGGAGCGGTTTCTCACGCTCGATTTCATTGTGGGACGAAAGCGGAACACATTCAAGCGCAGTACAGCGTTTCAGCCGGAACTGCGCCGAAAAGCCTTTTCGATCAAAGCGCGCGGCGCATGTTGGCGGGGGGGATTTGCAGCAGTTCGCGATACTTGGCGACGGTGCGGCGAGCTACCACGATGCCCTGCTGGCCGAGCACATCAGCCAGCTGACCATCGGACAGCGGTTTCTTGCTGCTTTCGGCCGCGATCAGTTGCTTGATCAGCGCCCGGATGGCGGTAGACGAACAGGCGCCGCCGTTGTCGGTGGCGACATGGCTGCCGAAAAAGTATTTCAGTTCGTACAGTCCACGCGGCGTCATCATGTATTTTTGCGTGGTGACGCGCGAAATGGTCGACTCGTGCAGTTCCACCGCGTCGGCGATTTCGCGCAGCACCAGCGGGCGCATCGCCACTTCGCCGTGTACGAAGAAGTGCTTCTGGCGGTCGACGATGGCCTGCGACACGCGCAGAATGGTGTCGAAGCGCTGCTGCACGTTCTTGATCAGCCAGCGGGCTTCCTGCAGCTGGCTGGCAAGCTGGCTGCCGCCGCTTTAGCGGTGGCGCGCCAGGAATTCGGCATAGACGCGGTTGAAGCGCAGCTTGGGCATGGCATCGGCATTGAGGCTGGCGATCCACATGCCCTTGACCTTGCGCACATAGACGTCGGGAATCACGTAGTGGGTGTCGTCCGCCCCGAAGACCGCACCCGGACGCGGGTTCAGGGACAGGATCAGGGCACGCGCGGTACGCAGCGCGGCATCGTCGATGCCGAGCATTTTCTTCAGCTTGCCGAC
>JAIBFE010000010.1 GCA_019459705.1 Thiobacillus sp.
GTCGTGGCCTTCGCCGCCTTCGCCACGGCCTGCGGCACGCGCTGGGCCAGGCGCGGGTCGATCGGCTTGGGCAGGATGTAGTCCGGACCGAATTTCAGCTTCGTGAGCTTATAGGCCTTCAACACCGAAGCGGGCACCGGCTCGCGCGCGAGTTCAGCCAGTGCATGCACCGCGGCGATCAGCATGGGCTCGGTGATATGTTTGGCAAGCGCGTCGAGCGCGCCGCGGAAAATGAACGGAAAACCCAGCACGTTGTTGACCTGGTTGGGGTAATCCGAACGTCCGGTCGCCATGATGAGGTCACTGCGCGCGGCCTTGGCTTTCTCCGGTGCGATCTCGGGGTTGGGGTTGGCGAGCGCGAAGACCACCGGCTTGTCGGCCATGCTTTTCACCATCGCCGGGCTCACCAGATTGGCGCCCGACACGCCGACGAAGACGTCGGCGCCGGTCATCGCCTCCTCCAGCGTGCGCAGTTTGGTCTGGCGCGCGTAGGCTTTCTTGAAGCTGTTGAGGTCAGTGCGCCCCTTGTGCACCACGCCCTTCGAGTCGACCAGGAAGATGTTGCGTTTCTGCGCGCCCATCGCGACCAGCAGATTGAGCGATGCGATCCCTGCCGCGCCGGCACCCAGGCAAACGATCTTCGCGGAGTCGAGCGTCTTGCCCTGCACGTGCAGCGCGTTGATCAGGCCGGCGCAGATGATGGTGGCCGTGCCGTGCTGGTCATCGTGAAACACCGGTATGTCGAGGCTCTTCTTCAGCGCTGCCTCGATCTCGAAGCAGTGCGGTGCAGCGATGTCCTCGAGGTTGATGCCGCCGAAGGTAGGCGCGATCGCCTCGACCACCTTGATGAAGTCCTGCGGGGTCCTGGCGTTGACCTCGATGTCGTACACGTCGATCCCGGCGAACTGCTTGAACAGCACGCCCTTGCCTTCCATCACCGGTTTGGACGCGAGCGGACCGAGGTTGCCCAAGCCGAGAATCGCAGTGCCGTCGGTAATCACCGCGATCAGGTTGCCCTTGTTGGTGTAGTCGTAGGCTTTCGCGGGATTTTTGGCGATTTCCAGCACCGGCTGCGCCACTCCGGGCGTGTAGGCCAGAGACAGATCTTCTAGCGTGGAACAGGGCTTGGACGATTCGACCGAAAGCTTGCCGGGCTTGGGCAGACGGTGGTAATCGAGGGCTTTTTTCTTGAGGGCGGCTTGGCTCATGACGGCAGATGCTGGCTGAATAAACAAGCCGTCATTATCGCGGATTTATCCGCATTGCGCCCCGCATGAGGCGGCTGCCGTCAGTCCTTCCAGATTTTCAGCTGGGCGCGCAGGCGCGCGACCGCCTGCGAATGCAGCTGGCACACGCGCGATTCGGAGACGCCGAGCACCGCGCCGATTTCCTTCAGGTTCATGTCCTGCTCGTAGTACATGCCCATCATGCTGCGTTCGCGTTCCGGCAAATGATGAATCGCGGCAATCAGACTGTCACGGAAGCCTTCGTCCTCCAGCACCGCGAGCGGGTCGCTGCTGCCATCGACCAGATAACGCTCGAGGAAACTGGCGCTGTCTTCATCCGAGAAATCTTCGTAATAGAGTAGCTGGGAGCACTTCACGTCACCCAGCATCGACTGGTACTGGTCGATCGGCATGCCCAGTTCGGCGGAGATTTCCTGCTCGGATGGCGGCTTGCCGTTGCGCTGTTCCAGCCTGTGGATGGCCGATTCGATCTGCCGCGATTTCTGCCGCACATGGCGCGGCAGCCAGTCCGCCTCGCGCAGTTCGTCGAGCATGGCGCCGCGGATGCGCTGGGTGGCATAGGACTCGAACTGCGCGCCCTGGTTGCCGTCGAAACGCGACACCGCATCCAGCAGGCCGATCAGGCCGACCTGAATGAGGTCGTCAACCTCGACGCTGGCGGGCAGGCGCGCCATCATGTGATACGCAATGCGCTTGACCAGCGGCGCATATTTAGTGACTTGTTCGTCTTGCGACGACGGTTTACCAGCCATGTTTCAGGTGTTTCCTGTCTTATTTAACAAGCTCTCAGGCTCGTCTCCTCGCCCGCCATTCTAACGGCAAGCGCGGCAAATGCATCATCCTCGTTTGCCACGCTGCAAATGGCATCTGCAAACCGCTGTTCGAGGAACTGGCTGCTTTCGGCCCGAAAATGGCCGCAAGCAACCCCGTCGCCCAGCAAACCCACGCTGAAGACCCCGCCCGAACAAGCCAGCGTTTTGAGCAGCGCGTAGGCATGCAGCATCGATTCGTCGCTGCGGCGAACCTCCATGACCACCGTATGTGCCGCACCCGGCAGCAGCGCAAGGTCGGTGCCCCATCCTGCGTCGAACATCACGTAATCGTAGCTGGCCGCCACGGCAGACAAGGCGGGCTCATCCGCCCGCACGCCGGGCGCATGCCAGCCCTCGCCGTAGGCCTGGGGCAGCGTATGCAGCTGTCCGTGTTCGAGCTGATGCTTCCAGTCGAACAGGCTGCGGGGAGAGGATGCGGCAAAAAGACGGCCCTGCGTATCGATCACAAGCGGCAGCCGGCCGATTTGATGCAGTGCATGCGCCAAACGAACGCTTGAATCAGCAGCGTCAGAAAAACAGTAGATGCAGCGGAGCGGCAGTCGCGCGCTGCGCCGCCGCAACCCGGCAGCCTGATCAGCCGGCATGTATGCCCTTCAAGCTGCTTGCTCCCTTTTGAGCGCGGTGTTCCGCACGCTCGGCCTCGACACCGGCAAACAGCGGCCAGTCTTCAGCCTCCAGTGCATAGGGCGTGTCAAGCTGCCCCCCCTTCAGCGCACGATCGACGAGGTAGGCGGCATTGGGCGCATGCAGGTCTTCCGGCACGCGCTGCCCGCCCGTGATATACGCCAGCGGCAGGCGATGACGGATCAGGCTGTCGAGCGCCGCGCCTGGCTGCGGCGTTTCGTCAAGCTTGGTGAGAATGCAGGCGGCCGCCCCATTGCCAAAATGCGTCATCGCCTGTTAGATTGCCGCACCCTGCTGACTGGCGGAAATCACCGCAATGCGGCGCACGCCGAGACGATCAAGCGTCTGCGCCTCGCGGGTGCGCGGGTCGGACGGGGCAAGGCCGGCGGTGTCGATCAGCACCAGTTTCTTGCTGGCGAGTTCAGGTAACAGCTGCGCCAGCCTGGCCTGGTCTGCAGCCACATGCAGCGTCACCCCCAGCAGGTCGGCATACACCCTCAGCTGCGCCGCCGCGGGGGGGGGGGTCGCCGAGGCCGCCCCCCCCCCCCCCCCCCCCCCCCCCGCCCGCACCCTGGCCGCACGACTGCCGCGCGGGCTCGATGCCGAGGCCGCCCAGCGCTGGCTGCGCCAGGTGCTGATCCGCAATCTTCCGGTGCCGGGGCGTGAAGCCGATCTCATGGCCCGGGGCGGATGCTATGCGCT
>JAIBFE010000289.1 GCA_019459705.1 Thiobacillus sp.
TATGTGCTGGCTGCGCTGGCACTCACCCACATCACCATCGCTGCCGTCACCATTTTTCTGCACCGTTCGCAGGCGCACCGCGCCGTCGACCTGCACCCCATCGTCAGCCATTTCTTCCGTTTCTGGCTGTGGCTCACCTCCGGCATGGTCACCAAGGAATGGGTCGCCATCCACCGCAAGCATCACGCCAAGTGCGAAACCGTCGAAGACCCGCACAGCCCGCAGACGCGTGGCATCAAGAAGGTCTTCTGGGAAGGCTCCGAACTGTATCGTGCCGAAGCCAAGGTTGCCGAGACGCTGGAAAAATACGGCCATGGCACGCCCGACGACTGGCTTGAACGCAACGTCTATAGCGGTCATTCGGCCGCAGGCATCTGGCTGATGATGGCGATCAACCTTGCCCTGTTCGGCCCCATCGGCCTGACCATCTGGGCGGTGCAAATGGCGTGGATTCCGGTGACCGCCGCCGGCATCATCAATGGCATCGGCCACTACTGGGGCTACCGCAACTTTGCCAGCGAGGACGCCAGCACCAACATCTTCCCGTGGGGCATCCTCATCGGCGGCGAAGAACTGCACAACAACCACCACGCCTACGGCACCTCGGCGCGGTTGTCGAACAAGTGGTACGAATTCGATATCGGCTGGCTCTACATCAAGCTGATGTCCTACGTGGGCCTCGCCACTGTCCGCAAGGTGGCGCCGACGGTGAAATGGCAGCCCGCCAAGCCGCTATGTGACCTCGACACCCTGCAGGCCGTCATCACCCATCGCTACGACGTGATGACGCGCTTCGTGAAAAGCGTGCGCGCGGACAGCGCGGCCGAAATCGCCAAGCTGAAGGCAAGCGCGAATCTGCCGCAGAACTGGAACTTCGACAGCTTCCGCCGCTGGCTGCACAAGGAGCCGGCCGAACTGGCTGCTTCCGACAAGGCCGAGCTCGAGACGCTTCTGGGCAAGAGCGAGCGCCTGCAGACCGTCTACCGCATGCGCCAGGATCTGGCCGCCATCTGGGGTCGTTCCACCGCTAGCCGCGAGCAATTGCTGGAGCAGTTGCAGGCCTGGTGCAAGCGTGCTGAAGACAGCGGCATCCAGTCGCTGCAGCAGTTCTCCGTGCGCCTGCGCAGCTACGCCTGATACCGGGGGCTGCGGCCCCTTCGCAGCCAACAAAAAACCCGCCAGACGTCGTGTTTTTTGTTGGGCCAGGGCCGGATTACTTCAGCTTGGTTTCCTTGTACATCACATGCTTGCGAGCCTTGGGATCGAACTTGCTGATCTCCATCTTCTCGGGCATGGGCATCTTGTTCTTGGTGGTGGTGTAGATGGGGCCGTTGCCCGCTGTGGACTCCACCTTGATCTTTTCGCGTCCGCCTTTAGCCATGATTCAACTCCTTAAACCGCTTCGCCGCGGGCGCGCAGGTCAGCCAGAACGGCATCGATGCCGTTTTTGTCGATCGTACGCAGGGCGGCGTTGGACAAACGCATACGCACCCAGCGGTTTTCGCTCTCGACCCAGAACCGGCGGTATTGCAGGTTGGGCAGGAAACGACGCTTGGTTTTGTTGTTGGCGTGGGAAACGTTGTTCCCGACCATGGGCTTCTTGCCCGTCACGACACATACGCGAGCCATGATGCTGCTCCAAAATTGAGGGTTAACCAGTGAGGGTTAACGAAAGGGGTTAACCCGAGAACCGCGATTTATACCACAGCCCGATCCCGGGAAGCAAGTTTGCCGATGGAATTACATGTGGCCCGATTCCATGAACGACAGTGAGGACGCGCCCGCGACGATGAAATGGTCGAGTACGCGAATGTCCACCAGGGCCAGCGCATCCGCCAGTTTCCGGGTGAGTGTGCGGTCGGCCGGGCTGGGTTCGGCCACCCCGCTGGGATGATTGTGGGCCAGGATCAGCGCCGCGGCATTGTGGGTCAGCGCCCGCTTGATGATTTCGCGCGGGTAGACGCTGGTTTGCGTCAGGGTGCCGCGAAACAGCTCTTCCACCGCGATTACCCGGTTTTGCGCATCGAGAAACACGCAGCAGAACACCTCGTATTCCTTGCTGCGCAGGATCAGCCGCAGGTAATCGCGTACCGCCGTGGGCGAGGTCAGTGCATCGCCCGCCAGCATGTCTTCTGCCAGCGTGCGCCGCGCCATTTCCATCACAGCCTGCAGCAGCGCATATTTGGCTTCGCCGACCCCCGGGGCTTCGCAGGCCGATTTTTTGTCGGCGCGGCACAGGCCGCCCAGGCCACCGAAACGTTCGATCAGTTCGCGTCCGAGATCGACGGCGCTTTTGCCGACCACGCCAGTGCGCAAAAACACTGCGACCAGTTCGGCGTCGGTCAGGGTCGTGGCGCCCTGTTTCAAGAGCTTTTCGCGCGGACGCGCGTCCTCCGGCCAGTCGCGGATCGCCATGCCTGCCTCCCTCCCGTAGAATGCCGCCATTGTCATGGAAAGCAGCGTGGGAATCGAGACCGTGTCGCTGGCGTACAAAAAAATCATCCTCGGCGTGACCGGCGGCATCGCGGCCTACAAGGCGGCGGAACTGTGCCGTCTGCTGACCAAGGCCGGGGCCGACGTGCGGGTGGTGATGACCGCTGCCGCGCAGCAGTTCGTCACCCCGCTGACCTTCCAGGCGCTGTCCGGCAAACCCGTGCTGACGTCCCTGTGGGATGCCACCAGTGGCGACGGCATGGAGCACATTCATCTGTCGCGCGACGCCGACCTGCTGCTGGTGGCGCCGGCTTCCGCCGACTTTCTGGCCAAACTGGCGCACGGCCGCGCCGACGATCTGCTGTCGACTCTGTGTCTGGCGCGAACCTGCGCACTTGCCGTCGCGCCCGCGATGAACCGGGAAATGTGGGCGGCCGCACCGACCCAGCGCAATCTGGAGCAACTGCGTACCGACGGCGTCCAGCTGCTGGGGCCGGCTGCGGGCGAGCAGGCCTGCGGCGAAACCGGCCTGGGTCGGATGCTGGAACCTGCCGATATTCTGGCCGCGCTTCCGGGTGTGCTGGGTACTTGCCCGCTTGCCGGCAAGCGGATACTGATCACTGCGGGGCCGACCTTTGAGGCGGTTGACCCGGTGCGCGGGCTGACCAACCGCAGTTCCGGCAAGATGGGCTATGCCATCGCACAGGCCGCCGCCGAGGCGGGTGCCGAGGTCTGCCTGGTGTCGGGGCCGACCTGTCTCGCCGCGCCGACCGGGGTGCGCCGCATCGACGTGCAAAGCGCGGCTGAAATGCACGACGCCGTGCTGCGTGAACTGCCCTGCGACGCATTCATTGCCGTGGCGGCGGTGGCCGATTACCGGGTGGATGCCGCAGCGTCGCAGAAGATCAAGAAAACAGCCGGGAGCCTGACGCTCAATCTGGTGGCCAACCCCGATATCCTGGCCGACGTGGCCGCTTTGCCGAACGCGCCGTTCTGCGTGGGCTTTGCCGCCGAGACCGAGCGACTGGCCGAGCATGCCGAAGCCAAGCGCCTGAAGAAGAAACTGCCGCTGCTGGTGGGCAACCTGGCACAGGACACCCTCGGGCTGGACACGGCCGAACTGGTGCTGTTCGACGACCAGGGCCAGCATCCCTTGCCGCGCGCCGACAAGCTCGCCCAGGCGCGCCACCTGATTCGCCACCTCGCAACCCTGCTCAACTGACGAAATTCCGACGAATATGAAGATGGATGTGAAGATTCTCGACGCCCGCCTGCGCGATCAACAGCCGCATTACGCCACGCCAGGCTCGGCTGGACTCGATCTGCGTGCCTGCATCGAGGCGCCGTTGACGCTGGCGCCGGGTGAAACCCGGCTGATCCCGACCGGCATGGCGATCCATCTGGCCGATCCGGGTTACGCCGCGCTGATCCTGCCGCGCTCCGGCCTCGGCCACAAGCACGGCATCGTGCTGGGCAATCTGGTGGGGCTGATCGACTCCGATTACCAGGGCCAGCTCATGGTGTCCGCCTGGAACCGCGGCCAGCAGGCGTTCGAGCTGACGCCGATGGAACGGTTGGCACAACTTGTCATCGTGCCGGTGGTGCAGGCCGAATTCAATGTGGTGGAAGAATTTGACGAGAGTCAACGCGGCGAAGGGGGGTTCGGCAGCACCGGCCGAAAGTAGTGTCGGAATTCTTTACATTGGAGTAACAGCCGCACCCGGCAGGCCACCCTGCCGGGTGCGGCCTTGTTGGGGCATGGATTTTGCTGCTTATAGCGCCATGTCGGCATGGTTGACTGAAGCGGGGTCGCCTGCCATTGCGGAGAAACATAAATATAAGAGGTTGGAGAGCCGGCTGGCGTTGTCATGCCCAATACATCCATATCGCGGTTTGGTCTGGTCCTGACCGCAGCCCTGGTGCTGCTGGCAGGACTCGTCACGTCCGCAATTTATCTGTCGCGACCGCAGACCCAGCCCGCGGCCGAGGAATTCGACAAGCCGGTGATGGCCACGCAGATCGAGTTCATGGCCGAGGCCATGCAGCGCAGTGCCGCGCGGATTGCCGCGCATCCGCAGACGCTGGCGTGTTTCGCCAGCATCGCGCCGGACGTATGCCAGGCGCAGGCCTCCAACCTGTATGCCCTGAACCAGGATGCGACCGTGCTGTTCGTCACCGATGGCCAGCGCCAGTTGCTGCCGGGTTTTCTGCCGGGCGACACCCGGCGGCTGCTTGCCAATGCCGGGCGTGGCGGCAGCGGGGCGACGGCAACCGCCACCTTTAATCTCTCGCTGTCGCATCCCGTGGTGGACAGTGACGGAAAACGACTCGGCTTCGTCATCGTCGAGCAGAGCGTGCCGCAGCTGCAGGCGCTGTTCGACACACTGCCGTTGCCGGATGCCGCTGCCTACGCGGAATTGCAGCAAAGCCAGGCAGGCGATGCATCCATGGTGTTGATGCGGCGCGGCAATCAGGCGATCAAGCGCAACGCTCATCCCACCCTGATCGCGCTGGCCGGCACGCCCTGGCAGATCGCGGTGTGGCGTCCTGTCACGCCGGTGGTCGAAAACATTGCGCCCTACCTGCTGGGCTGGCTGGTGGCCAGCCTGGTGGTCGCCATTCTGGTCATGGGGGTCACGCTGGCGGTACGCAACCGGGTCGCCGACAACCTGCGCATGCTGGTGAAACTCACCAACGATCTGCGCCAGCAGCGGCTGCGTGCCGACTATCCGGTCAGCCTTTCGGAGTTTCAGACGCCGCTCGAGACCATGCTGAAGTTGGGCAAGGTCATGCTGGGGCGACAGAAGGAAGTCACCTCGCAGGCGCGGCTCGATCATCTGTCGAAGGTCAACAACCGGCGCAGTTTCGACGAAAAGCAGAAGGAGCTGTTCGCCAGCCTGAAGGACGGCTGGTCGCATAGCCTGCTGATCATGGATATCGACAACTTCAAGCAGGTCAACGACACCTTCGGCCACGAGGCGGGCGATCAGCTCATCATCAAGTTCGGCAATGCGCTGAAGACCTGTCTGCGCAACAGCGATTTCATCGCCCGCCTGGGCGGCGACGAGTTCTGCGTGCTGTTTCCCTTTACCCCGCTGGATCGTGCGCAGGAACTGGCCGACCGTTTGCGCGGCAACATGCCGGAGAGCGTGGAGCTCATTCCCGGGGTAACGCAAAAGCTGTCGTGGAGCGGTGGCCTGTCGGAATACAGCCGTGATGACAAGGAAGAAAACGAGGCGCTGGCGCGCGCCCCCCCGGCGCTGCGGGAAGCCAAACCCGGCGGCCCCAACCCGACGCGAATAAGGGCCGCAGCCGGAGCGCGGCGCCCACCAGTAGATAGGGA
>JAIBFE010000220.1 GCA_019459705.1 Thiobacillus sp.
TCACCACGCTGCCGTAGGTGAGCGACGTGGCAAAGGAGGCATTGGCCCAGCCGCCCAGCAGCGCGATGAGCAGCAGCAGGCCGGTCTGGCTGAGCCGCGGGGGAGTGCGCAGCGCCCACGGCAGCAGTACCAGCGCCGGCAGGCCGTAGGCCACCGCCTGCACGAAGCTGCCGTGGATGCCGACGGCATTCAGCTCCTTCAGCGGCCACCAGAACAGTCCCCACAGCACGGCGCCGCCCAGCAGGGCGGAGACGGCCGTGCCCTGGCGGCGGGGAAGGAACAGCGTCAGGGTCGTCACGTCACACCGCGGTCAGGAAGGATACCGACACCGCGCCGACAAAGCCGGCGGCGTGGCTTGCACGGGGATCGACTTCGCCATAGTCGTCGGCCAGCACGCGCTTGAGCCGATGGTGATGGAAGGGCGGCAGCAGCTTCGCCATCGGGATGGCCTGTGCAGCCGCGTCGCCATAGAGCTCGCGGTGCAATGCCGGCAGGCGGTACCACGGCGCGGTCGGCTTCTCGTGATGGGCGTTGTGAAAAGGGAAGTTGAGCAGCAGCAGGTTGAGCCGGGGCCAGCGCAGGCTGGCGAGGTTGGAATAGGTGTTGGCCTGCTCGTAAGCTTTGTCGCGCACACGGTCGGCGGGCACCGGATCGCTGTCCGGGATGGCGTAGGCGTCGTAGGTATGCTGGAAGGCGTCGGCGAAACGCAGCACGCTGACCATGATCAGATAGGCGACGGCATACAGGATCAATGCGCGCGGCGCGAGCAAACCCAGCGCGGCGAAAACCATCCCGCGCAGGGCGAGAATGGCGAGCACGCGGCCGCGGTCGGCGCGGCGTTGCGGGCTGAGGAAGGGCAGTGCGATGACGTAGGCGTGCATCAGCAGTTCCACCGCCGGTACGTAGGCCCACTCCAGTGCCAGCATTGCACGCCGAGCCCAGGCCGGAGCAGCTTGCAGCAGCGCCTTGGTGTCGAGGCTGATGACGTCGGCGCGGTCGACATGGTGGCGCATGTGCTTGCGCCGCAAATGTTCGTAGCGGGCGTAACAGCTGCCGGTGAGCCAGGTCATCAGTATCCCGCCGCGCGTGTTGGCTGCAGGGCTGGAAAAAATGGTGCCGTGGGCGAATTCGTGGAACAGGTAGGCAGAAATGATCAACGCATGGGCGAACCATAGCGTGCCGGCCAGCGCCCACGGCCAGGCGGCGGTCGCCATCAGCCACAGGCCGCCGATGTAGCCGGTCATGGCATAGGCGAGCGCCAGCGTGTTGGGCAGGGCGCCGTCGGGGTGACGGAATAATCGGGTGGACATGAAACGTTCCTGACGAATGCTGCCCTCCGGGGAGGGCAGCGAGGTTTATTTCAGCAGCGTCTTCACGTAGCGGTCGTCGAGGGTGGCGGGAATCGAAGCTGCTTTCTTGATCTGACCGTTCTTGATCAGAATTTCGTTGATGATTTCGCCACTGACAAAAAACGAGGTGGTGTCCTTGCCCTTGGCGTAGGTCTTGGGCATTTCCGCGAGCGGGATGTTGTAGACGCCCTTCAGCTGCTCCAGCGCCTCCTTGTCGGACACGCCGACAGCCTTGCCGATCAGCTTGGCGGCTTCCGCAGGCTTGGCTTTCATGTAGGCCAGCCCGTCGAGGTAGCCGCGCATCAGCGCCATGATCTGCTTGTCGTCCTTGCCGATGCGCTTGACGTCGAAGGCGAGCACGTCGGTGATGATGCCGGGCGCCTCGCGCGAGGAATAGATGACGTGGAACTTGCCTTTGCCGCTCGACACGATCTGCGACACGTTGGGCTCGTAGGTGACGCCGGCCGGGGTGGCGCCGGAGGCCATTGCCGCGGGCACCGCTTCCGGCGTCATGTTCACCGGCTGGATGTCCTTGTCGCTCATGCCGTTGATCTTCAACGCATAGGCGAGCAGGAAATCGGATGGCGACAGCGGTGCGTAGGCGACCTTCTTGCCCTTCAGTTCGCTGATCTTGCTGATCGGCTTGGCGGCCAGTATGGCGTCGCCTCCATAGGAGTAGTCGACCGGCATCACCACCTTGAAGGCCTGCCCCTGGCCGGCGGCGCCGACCACCTGGTCGTAGGTCATCAGTGCGCCATCGATGGCGCCGCCGGCCAGGGCGGACGGCAGCATGGCCGGGTCGGTGAAGGTCTGCAGCTTCACCTTGAGATCGTATTTCTTGTACAGGTCGAGCGCGTCGGCGACATAGAACGGCGAATAGCCGATCCAGGTGGTGAGCCCGAGTTTCAGGGTGGGCGCGGCGTGCGCGCCGGTGACCAGCAGGGCGCCGGCAGTGGTGACGAGCAGTTTCTTCAGTACGGTATTCAGATGCATGTGATGCTCCTTGGAAAAAATGAATGGGCCCGGGACAGCGGTAAACGCGTTCTCCCGGGCTTTTGTCCCTCCGTGGAGCCCCGCCTGGGCGGTGCCGGCCGCTCTCGGACCAGACATCCCCTGCGGGACCGGAACCCTAGCTGCGCATTCGCGGTAAATGCAGACGACAGTGCGCCGCTTTTCCCGACACGCCATGAAGAGCAACACGTGTGCCAGCCCGGTGTTGAAATGACAACGCGTTGCGAACGCCCGCCGTTGCTCGATATTCAGGAAAACCTGCGCGTCGATGCGAAAGCGGGGCCGGTTCCCGTGGTCCGAATTGGTGCAGATTGCAGCCCGCCTGCACCAAACCGGCCTGCGTCCGGCAGCGCGCCCTTTTTAATTGCATGGCTTTTCGGTAGGCTTCGCGCTAACTTCAGGAAAACCGACCCCATGCACTTCACCCCCGAAACCTTCCGCGCCTGGCCGACCAAGCGCATTACCCTGCTCGGCATGTCCGGCGTCGGCAAGACGCATATTTCCTCCATGCTGCGCGGCCACGACTGGTTTCATTTTTCCGGCGACTACCGAATCGGCACCCGTTACCTCGACGAACCCATCCTCGACATCATCAAGCAGCAGGCGATGCAGGTGCCGTTCCTGCGCGACCTGCTGCGCAACGACTGGATCGACATCAAGAACAACATCAAGATCCACGACCTGGGCCCGGTGCTCACCTTCGTCGGAAAGCTCGGCGGGCCGGAGTGGGGCGGGCTCTCGCTCGACGAGTTCTCGCGCCGCCAGGCTGCGTATCGCGACGCCGAGATCGCCGCGATGAAGGACGTTCCGGAGTTCATCCGCAAGGGCCAGGAGATCTACGGCTATCCGCACTTCGTCAACGACGTCGGCGGCAGCCTGTGCGAGCTGGACGAGCCCGGCGTGGTCGAGCTCTTGGCCGCGCACACGCTGATCCTCTATATCCAGACCACCACGCGCGAGGAAGAGGACACGCTGATCAAGCGCGCACAGTCCGATCCCAAGCCGCTGTATTTCCGCCCGGCCTTCCTCGCCGAACACCTGCCGGTCTATCTGCAGGAAAAGGGCCTGGAATTCGTCGCCCAGATCGAGCCGAACGATTTTGCGCGCTGGGTGTTCCCGCGCCTGTTCCACTCGCGCATCCCGCGCTACGAGGCGATCGCCCAGCCGCACGGCTACACCGTGACCTCGCAGGAAGTGGCGCAGGTGCGCGACGAGCGCGACTTCCTCGCGCTGGTCGAGGCCGCGGTGGCGCGCAAGGGACGCTGACATGCCGCTGGTCGCGCACAACGCCCTGCCCACCTTCGAGCGCCTGCGCCGCGACGGCATTACGGTGCTGGAGACCGGCCGGGCGGCACAGCAGGAAATCCGAGAGCTGCACGTCGGCCTGCTGAACATGATGCCGGACGCGGCGCTGGAAGCGACCGAGCGGCAGTTCTACCGGCTGGTCGGCGAATCCAACCCGATCGCGCAGTTCTACATGCATCCGTTCACCCTGCCGACGCTGCCGCGCAGTGAAACGGCGCAGGCGCACATCGCGCAGTATTACGAAAGCTTCGAGGCCATCCGCGAAGCCGGGCTCGACGCGCTC
>JAIBFE010000304.1 GCA_019459705.1 Thiobacillus sp.
CATCGGCCATCCGTTCCGCAAGGACTTCCCGCTGTCGGGCAACGTCGAGATGCGCTACGACCCGACCCAGCAGCGGGTGATCTACCAGCCGGTGTCGATCGAGCCGCGTGAAATCGTGCCGCGCATCGTGCGCGACGAAAGCTACGGGGCAGGGCGCTGACATGGCCGAAATCAGAAACTACACGATGAACTTCGGCCCCCAGCACCCGGCCGCGCACGGCGTGCTGCGTCTGGTACTGGAGCTCGACGGCGAAGTGATCCAGCGCGCCGACCCGCACATCGGCCTACTGCACCGCGCGACCGAGAAGCTCGCCGAGCACAAGACCTTCCTCCAGTCGGTGCCCTACATGGACCGCCTCGATTACGTGTCGATGATGGTCAACGAGCACGCCTACGTGATGGCGATCGAGAAGCTGCTGCAGATCGACGTCCCCGAGCGTGCGCAGTACATCCGCGTGATGTTCGACGAAATCACGCGCGTGCTGAACCACCTCTTGTGGCTGGGCGCGCACGCGCTCGACGTCGGCGCGATGACGGTGTTCCTCTATGCCTTCCGCGAGCGCGAAGACCTGATGGACTGCTACGAGGCGGTGTCCGGCGCGCGCCTGCATGCGGCCTACTACCGTCCCGGCGGCGTCTACCGCGATCTGCCCGACACGATGCCGCTGTAAGCGGCGCAGCACACCCTCAACGAAGCGACGATGAAGTCGATGAACGCCAACCGCCAGGGTTCGCTGCTCGACTTCATCGAGGATTTCACCCGGCGTTTCCCGACCTATGTCGACGAGTACGAAACGCTCTTGACCGACAACCGCATCTGGAAGCAGCGCACCGTCGGCATCGGCGTGGTCTCGCCCGAGCGCGCCAAGGCGCTCGGCTTCACCGGCCCGATGCTGCGCGGCTCCGGCGTCGAATGGGATCTGCGCAAGAAGCAGCCCTACGAAGTCTACGACCGCATGGATTTCGACATCCCGGTCGGCACCAACGGCGACTGCTACGACCGCTACCTGGTGCGCATCGAGGAAATGCGCCAGTCCAACCGCATCATCAGGCAGTGCGTCGACTGGCTGCGCAGGAACCCGGGCCCGGTGATCGTGGAGAACCACAAGGTCGCGCCGCCGTCGCGGATCGGCATGAAGCAGAACATGGAAGAGCTGATCCACCATTTCAAGCTCTTCACCGAGGGCATGCACGTGCCGGCGGGCGAAGCGTACGCTTCGGTCGAGCATCCCAAGGGCGAGTTCGGCATCTATCTGGTGTCGGACGGTGCCAACAAACCCTATCGTCTGAAAATCCGCGCGCCGGGCTATGCGCATCTGGCGGCGCTCGATGAAATGAGTCGCGGCCACATGATCGCCGACGTCGTCGCCATCATCGGCACGCAGGATATCGTTTTCGGGGAGATCGACCGCTGATGGCCAATCCTGATCTGGACACCCTGCGGCTGTCGCCGGAATCGCTCGCGTTGATCGACGTTGAAGTCGCCAAGTATCCCGCCGACCAGAAGCAGTCGGCAGTGATGGGCGCGCTGCGCATCGCGCAGTCTGAGAAGGGCTGGCTGAAGCCCGAGCTGATCGAGTACGTCGCCGACTACCTCGAGATGCCGGCGATTGCCGCCTACGAGGTCGCGACCTTCTACAACATGTACGACACCCACTCGGTGGGTCGCCACAAAATCACCCTGTGCACCAACCTGCCGTGCGCGCTGATGGGCGCGAACAGGATCGCCGAGCACCTGAAGCAGAAGCTCGGCATCGGCTTCGGCGAGACCACCGAAGACGGTCGCTACACACTGAAGGAAGGCGAGTGCATGGGCGCCTGTGGCGACGCGCCGATGTGCCTGCACAATAACCACGCCATGCACACGCACCTCACGCCCGAGAAGGTGGACGAACTGCTGGACAAGCTGAAATGAGCCTGCTCAAGCCTACCCCCCAGGTCTGCAGCTGGACCCAGGCACTCGACAACCCGGGTTCGCTGGCGACCTATGTCGCCAACGGCGGCTACCAGGCGCTGCGCCGCGTGGTCACAGAAATGGTGTCGGGCGACGCCATCATCGCCGAACTCAAGACCAGCGCGCTGCGCGGCCGCGGCGGCGCCGGCTTCCCGACGGGCCTGAAGTGGAGCTTCATGCCGCGGGCGTTCCAGGGCGACAAGTACATCGTCTGCAACAGCGACGAAGGCGAACCGGGCACGTTCAAGGACCGCGACATCCTGCGCTACAACCCGCACCAGCTGATCGAAGGCATGGCGATCGCCGGCTATGTGCTCGGTGCGAAGGTGGGCTACAACTACATCCACGGCGAGATCTTCGACTGCTACGAGATCTTCGAGGCGGCGCTGAAGGATGCGCGCGAAGCCGGCTATCTGGGCGACAAGAGGTGCTGAACGACTTCAACGCTTGGGGCGAGAGCACATAAACCACCCGCTTGGAGCCCTTGCGGTGCAGCGGTCCAATGGCCTGCAAG
>JAIBFE010000315.1 GCA_019459705.1 Thiobacillus sp.
CATCGGCCACAGGGAAACACCCGGGCTGGGCGACAAGGTCAAGCTCACCAGCGGCTTCGAAGTCATCAGCTACATCGGCGGCGAAGGCCATAACCTGCAGGAGCACTCGGTTGTGCTGGTGCGTGGCGGCCGGGTCAAGGATTTGCCGGGTGTGCGTTACCACACCGTTCGCGGCAGCCTGGATACCGCTGGCGTGAAAGACCGGAAGCAGTCGCGCTCGAAGTACGGTGCGAAGCGCCCCAAAAAAGCCTAAATCGGCTAGCAAGCTTAATTAGATAGAGAGACAGGAATATGCCCCGTCGTCGCGAAGTCCCCAAACGTGAAATCCTGCCTGATCCGAAGTTCGGCAATCAGGAAGTTTCGAAATTCATGAACGTCGTCATGTCCAGCGGCAAGAAGTCGGTCGCCGAGCGCATCGTCTATGGTGCGTTCGAGCAGATCACCAGCAAGTCCGGCAAGGATCCGCTGGAAGTGTTCAGCACCGCGCTGAACAATGCCCGTCCGCTGGTCGAGGTGAAGAGTCGTCGCGTCGGTGGTGCCAACTACCAGGTGCCGGTCGAGGTACGTTCGAGCCGCCGTACGGCGCTGGCCATGCGCTGGCTGAAGGATGCGGCGCGCAAGCGCGGCGAAAAGTCGATGGGTGCCCGCCTGGCGGGCGAGTTGCTGGATGCGGCCGAAGGCCGTGGTGGCGCAGTGAAGAAGCGTGAAGAAGTGCACCGTATGGCTGAAGCCAACAAGGCTTTCTCGCATTTCCGTTTCTAAACTCAACGAATTGATTGGCAGGTAATTAACGTGGCACGCAATACTCCTATCGAGCGCTATCGCAATATCGGCATTTCTGCCCATATTGATGCTGGCAAGACCACCACCACCGAGCGCGTCCTGTTTTACACGGGCGTGTCGCACAAGATCGGCGAAGTGCATGATGGCGCAGCCACCATGGACTGGATGGAGCAGGAGCAGGAGCGTGGCATTACGATTACCTCGGCCGCGACCACGTGTTTCTGGAAAGGGATGGACGGCAAGTTCCCCGAGCACCGCATCAACATTATTGACACCCCGGGCCACGTCGACTTCACCATTGAGGTGGAGCGTTCCATGCGGGTGCTGGACGGTGCGTGCATGGTCTACTGTGCGGTGGGCGGTGTTCAGCCGCAGTCGGAGACCGTGTGGCGTCAGGCCAACAAATACGGCGTGCCGCGCTTGGCTTTCGTCAACAAGATGGACCGTTCCGGTGCTGACTTCTTCAAGGTCTACGATCAGATGCGCTTGCGCCTGAAGGCCAATCCCGTTCCGATCCAGGTGCCGATTGGTGCGGAGGAAAAGTTCGAAGGCGTGGTCGACCTGGTCAAGATGAAGGCGATTTATTGGGATGAAGCCAGCCAGGGCATGAAGTTCGACCTGCGCGAGATTCCCACGGAGTTGGTCGAGACCTGCAAGAAGTGGCGTGAAGCCATGCTGGAAGCGGCTGCGGAATCGTCTGAAGAGATGATGAACAAGTACTTGGAAGAGGGTGACCTCTCCGAGGAGGATGTGATCAAGGGCCTGCGTACGCGTACCATCGCCAGCGAAATCGTTCCGATGATGTGCGGTAGCGCGTTCAAGAACAAGGGCGTGCAGGCCATGCTCGACAAGGTGGTCGAGCTGATGCCGGCCCCGACCGATATTCCCCCGGTCAAGGGCGAGTTGGAAGATGGCAGCGAAGGTACCCGCCAGCCTTCCGATGAAGAGAAGTTCTCCGCCCTGGCGTTCAAGGTCGCGACCGATCCCTATGTGGGCCAGTTGATTTTCTTCCGTGTCTATTCCGGCGTCGTCAAATCGGGCGACACCATTTACAACCCGGTCAAGGGTCGCAAAGAGCGCCTGGGCCGTATTTTGCAGATGCATGCCAACCAGCGTGAAGAGATCAAGGAAGTGCGTGCGGGCGACATCGCCGCGGCAGTGGGTCTGAAGGACGTCACGACCGGCGACACGCTGTGCGACGTCGCTGCGCCGATCACGCTCGAGCGGATGGTTTTCCCCGAGCCGGTGATCCACGTGGCGGTCGAGCCGAAGACCAAGGCCGACCAGGAAAAAATGGGTATCGCGCTGGGTCGTCTGGCGCATGAAGACCCGTCCTTCCGTGTCCGCACCGATGAAGAAAGAGGCCATACGATCAATTCAGGCATGGGTGAATTTCCACTCGAAATTCTGGTTGACCGTATGCGCCGCGAGTTTGGCGTCGAAGCCAACGTCGGTGCACCGCAGGTGGCCTACCGTGAAGCGATCAAGAAGGAAGTCGAGCAGGAAGGCAAGCACGCCAAGCAGTCGGGTGGTAAGGGCCAATACGGTCACGTCTGGATCAAGATGGGTCCGAACGAGGCTGGCAAGGGCTTTGAATTCATCGACGCCATCAAGGGCGGTACGGTGCCGCGCGAATTTATCCCGGCGGTCGAAAAAGGTCTGAAAGAGGCCCTGAACAACGGCGTGCTGGCTGGTTTCCCTGTGGTGGACGTGAAGGTCACCTTGTTTGACGGGTCTTACCATGACGTCGATTCGTCGGAGCTGGCGTTCAAGCTGGCGGCAATTCTGGCTTTCAAGGACGGCATGCGCAAGGCGAGCCCGGTCCTGCTGGAGCCAATGATGGCGGTCGAGGTGGAGACGCCTGAAGACTACATGGGTGACGTCATGGGCGACCTGAACCGTCGTCGTGGCATCATCCAAGGCATGGAAGATGCGGCCGGGATCAAGCTGGTCAAGGCCGAGGTGCCGCTGGCCGAGATGTTCGGCTACTCCACCGACCTGCGTTCCATGTCGCAAGGCCGTGCCACCTACTCGATGGAATTCAAGCACTACACCGAGGCGCCGAAGAGCGTCGCTGAAGCGATCATCGCCAAGAAATAATTTTGATCTTATAGGGTACTGAAAAATGGCTAAGGAAAAATTCGAGCGGACCAAACCGCACGTAAACGTTGGCACGATTGGGCACGTTGACCACGGCAAGACCACCTTGACCGCGGCGATCACCACCATTCTGTCGAAGAAATTTGGCGGTGCGGCCAAGAAATACGACGAGATTGACAGCTCGCCTGAAGAGAAGGCGCGCGGTATCACCATCAACACCGCGCACGTCGAGTACGAGACCGCCAAGCGTCACTACGCCCACGTCGACTGCCCGGGCCACGCCGACTACGTAAAGAACATGATTACTGGTGCTGCCCAGATGGACGGCGCCATTCTGGTTGTGTCCGCTGCTGACGGCCCCATGCCCCAGACCCGCGAGCACATCCTGCTGGCCCGTCAGGTTGGCGTGCCCTACATCATTGTCTACATGAACAAGGCCGACATGGTCGACGACGCCGAACTGCTCGAGCTCGTCGA
>JAIBFE010000324.1 GCA_019459705.1 Thiobacillus sp.
ATTTCTTGCCCCCCCCCGCCCCCCGGCCCCCCCCCCCCCCCTCGGCAGGTAGACGTCGACCCGCGAGCCGAAGCGGATGAAGCCGTAACGCTGGCCGCGCACAAGGCGATCACACGTCAGCACGTAGCACAGGATGCTCCGTGCGATCAGCCCGGCGATCTGCACCGAAGTGACGTCGCCGCGCGCGGTCTGGATCCAGATCGCATTGCGTTCGTTCTCGGTGGAAGCCTTGTCGAGGTCGGCGTTGACGAAGCTGCCGGGGGTGTACCAGCGGCCCTTCACCTCGCCGTCGACCGGGCTCTTGTTCGAATGCACGTTGAACACGTTCATGAACACGCTGATCTTCAGCGCCTCGCGCTCGAGGTAGGGGTCGGCGACCTTTTCCACCGCAACGATGCGGCCGTCGGCCGGCGAGATCACCGCGTCGGCATCCTGAGGTGGCACGCGCGCCGGATCGCGGAAGAACTGCAGTGCGAACACCGCCCAGATCCAGAACGGGATCGACCACCAGCCGATGAGCCAGGTCGCGATCAGGGCGGCGGCAAATGCGGCCAGTAAAACCAGCCAGCCCTCGCGGGCGATAAGGGGATGCGTCATTGGGTAGGGGCCAGGAATTAGGGGCCAGGGGTTAGTGAAAAGCAGAGGCGCGGGCCAGCCGCACGCTCCCTATATCCTAAATCCCAGCCCCTAGATCCTTAGTTTTTAGAGTGGTCGACCAGCTTGTTGGCAGCGATCCAGGGCATCATGGCACGCAGCCTGCCACCCACCACCTCGATCTGATGCGCGGCGTTGTTGCGGCGCCAGGCGGTCATCTCGGGGTAGTTGGACTGGCCTTCGAGGATGAAGCGCTTGGCGTAGTTGCCGTTCTGGATATTGGCCAGGCACTCCTTCATCGCGGCCTTGGACTGGGCGTTGATGACCTGGGGACCGGTCACGTACTCGCCGTATTCCGCGTTGTTGGAGATCGAATAGTTCATGTTGGCGATGCCGCCTTCGTACATCAGGTCGACGATCAGCTTCAGCTCGTGCAGGCACTCGAAGTAGGCCATTTCGGGCGCGTAGCCCGCTTCGGTCAGGGTCTCGAAGCCGGCCTTGACCAGCTCGACGGCGCCGCCGCACAGCACGGCCTGCTCGCCGAACAGGTCGGTCTCGGTCTCGTCCTTGAAGGTGGTTTCGATGATGCCGGTGCGGCCGCCGCCGATGGCGGAAGCGTAGGACAGGGCAAGGTCACGCGCCTTGCCAGACGCGTCCTGGAACACCGCGATCAGATCGGGGATGCCGCCGCCCTTGACGTACTCGGAGCGCACGGTGTGGCCCGGTGCCTTGGGGGCGATCATGATGACGTCGAGGTCGGCGCGCGGCACGATCTGGTTGTAGTGGATGGAAAAACCGTGGGCGAAGGCCAGGGTCGCGCCCTTCTTGATGTTCGGCTCGATCTCGTCGCGGTAGAGACGCGACTGGAACTCGTCCGGCGTGAGGACCATCACCAGGTCGGCGCCGGCGACCGCTTCAGGCACGCTCTTGACCTTGAGGCCGGCGTTCTTGGCCTTCTTGGCCGAGGCGGAGCCCGCACGCAGGGCGACGGTCACGTTGACGCCGGAGTCCTTGAGGTTGCAGGCGTGGGCGTGCCCCTGCGAACCGTAGCCGATGATGGCGACCTTGCGCTTCTTGATGAGGGAAAGATCGGCGTCCTTGTCGTAATAAACTTTCATGGCAGTTCCTAGAGTAAAAATCAGACTTTGAGACTGCGCTCGCCGCGTCCGATGCCAGACGCGCCGGTGCGCACGGTTTCGATGATGAAGGCGGGATCGATCGCCTCCAGGAAGGCGTCGAGCTTGGAGCCGGTGCCGGTCAGTTCGATGGTGTAGGTCGCATCGGTGACGTCGATGATGCGGCCGCGGAAGATGTCGGCGGTACGCTTCATTTCCTCACGCCCGGCGCCCACCGCCTTGACCTTGACCAGCATCAGCTCGCGCTCGATGTGCAGGCCATCAGTCAGGTCCATCACCTTGATCACGTCGACCAGCTTGTTCAGCTGCTTGGTGATCTGTTCGATGATGTCTTCGGACCCCACGGTGACGATAGTCATGCGCGACAGCG
>JAIBFE010000332.1 GCA_019459705.1 Thiobacillus sp.
GCTTCATCAGCGTTTCGGCATCCTCCACAAACCCAACCGTCTTGATCCCCAGGAAATTCCCGGTCTCCAGAATCGACCGCACCAGCGCCTCGTCGATCATGCTGGTGCCGATCTCGCGCACCAGGGCGCGGTCGAGTTTCAGGTAATCCAGCTTCATGCTCTTCAGGCTGGTGTAGGAACTGGTGCCGGCGCCGAAATCATCGAGGGTGAAGCGACAGCCGTGACGCTGCAGCTGGCGCATGAACAACTGGGTCTGGGCGTGGCCTTCGACCGCGTCGGCTTCGCTGATCTCGAAAATGAGCTTGTTGCCGGAGATGTCGCCGCGGGCCAGTTCGGCCAGCAGGAATTTCAGGAACAGCGGATTGGTGACCGACTGGCCGGACAGGTTGATCGACAGGCCGCCAATCCGTGCGACCTCGCGAGCGTGCTCGCGCATCCATTGCATGACGCGCCGGACCACCCAGCGGTCGATTTCAGTGATGCGTTGCAGGCGCTCGGCGACCGCGATCAGGTCGCGCGTGGGGATGGTGCGCTCGGCATGGGCGATCGGGTGCAGCAGCACTTCGTAATACAGCGGGGTGCGCGCGGCGTCGGCCGCGGCGGCCACCGGCTGGCAGTTGAGGCTGAGCTGGTTGTTGGCGAGGATGGCGGTCAGGTCGTGCGCCCACTCGGCCAGCGCCAGTACGCCGCTGTCGCTGCCGTATTGCACGATGGGGAGACCGGATTCGCGGGCGCGGGCGCAGGCGGCGTTGGCGTTGTCGTAATAGGCTTCGGGGCTGAGGCAGTCGCTTGTCCACGTCAGGCCGGCCGCGGCCTGGACGCGGTAGCGGGTGCCGTTGATTTCCTGCGGGTGGGTGGCGATGACCTGCAGCAGGGCGTCAGCCTGTTCCTGGGCGTCGGCGCTGTCGGCGGCCTCGACCCAGAATGCGAGACCGGATTCGCCCGAGCGCGCCAGCAGTGCGTTGGCCGGCAGGTGCGGGGGAAGGGTCTGGGCAAATTCGCGCAGGATCGGGGTGCGGATTTCCTCACCCGCCGCTTCGCCTGCCGGGTTGCTGATGTCGAGCTGGATCACGCCGATGGCGTAACCGCTGTCCGTTGCCAGGCTGCGCAGCCAGTTGCGGCGGATGGTGCGGAAGAAGTTCTTGCGGTTGGCGAGCCCGGTGGCGGGGTCGTGCGAGGCCTGCCACAGCAGGTCGCGTTGCATTTTCTGGATCATCGCGCTGTAGGAGCGGTCCATCAGCGGCAATTCCAGGTCTTCGGTCCAGTGCGTCTCGCCGTCTTCCAGCGACTGCAGCAGGTCCTGGCGCTTGAGGTCGAGCTTCTTGATGCCGCGATAGTTGGCGAACACGTACACCGGCGGCTGGTCGCCGATCCAGATTAGGTTGAGCGGGGTGTCGAGCGACTTGAACTGCAGCCAGTCGCCGACGCGCAGGCGTTCGGCAAGGTTGTCCTGCGCTTCGCTCAGCGGCTCGCTGGCAGCGTCGGTGAGGCGGGCCGCAACCGAGGTGTGCTGGTGCTGCGACTTGTCCTCGTCGAACAGCGCGGTGGCCAGCTGGTCGACGATGCGGTCCTGCGCAAACTTGTCGGCGCATACCTGGGTGAGTGCCTGGTCGATGCGCTGCAGCAGGGTCTGGATATCGGCGGCGCTGGGCGGCTCGGCCGGTTCCGGGTCCAGCCAGGCGCACAGCTGCTGCAGCACCTGCCAGGCCTCGCGCGCTTCATCGCTGTCGACGCCATGGCGCATCTCGGCCATCAGCAGCACGTTGCGCCAGCCGCCGTTCAGCAGTTCGATCACGGCATTGGGCACCGCGCGTTCGTCCAGCCGCGCCAGCAGTTCACGCAGGATGCGCTGCTTGGCGACTTCGGCACGCTGGCGGCCTTCGCACATTTCCTGCAGCCGGAATACGCGCGCGGCACGCTCGTTCAGGAGCGGCTTGACCACGCGCTCCAGCTGAGTGCGCGCCTCTTCGAACACGCCCGGATTCTTGTCGGCTTCGGCGTTGATGCGGTCGGTCCAGCGGCTCATCAGCCGCAGCAGGCGCGCGTCGGTGATCTTGCCGTCGTCGCCGGCCACCATGCTGATGCGGTCGAGCGTGTTCAGCACCTTGTGCGCCGGGTGGGCCGGCGAGCCGAGGAATTGCGGGTCGGACATCGCCAGCTTGATGAGGCTGGTTTCCAGTTGCTGGAAGAATGGCCGCATGCCCTCGCTGACCGATTTCTCGGCATGCATGGTGTCGAACAACGCGCCGAACATGTCGACGGAGCGCTGCATTTCATGGGTGACGGCGGGCGGCAACGCGCCGGCGGTAGCCAGGCGCTGCAGTACCGGCGAATGGGCCATGCCGGGGGCACCTGCCATCATGGGCTGGCCACCGCCACCGCCACCGCCACCGGATGCGGCGCCTTGGGGGGAATAAGCGGGCATGGTGCCACCGGGTGCGGAGGCTGTGCCCATGGGGGTCGGCGCAGATGGACTTGCGGCCGGCTGGCCGCGGAAAAAGTCCAGCAGCGAGCCGGTCAGCCGGCCGAGCGCGCCTTGCGACGACGGAGCCGCGGATGCAGGGGCGTCAGCCTGCGCAGGCTGCTGGGCAGCGGCGGGCGCCGATGGCGCGGCATGCTGTTGCGCGGCGTGAGGCTGCTGACGTTCGACTTCGGCCTGCGAAACCGGCAGCAATGCCAGCAACTCGGCATATAGCGGAGCGAGCTGGTCGGACAGCACATCGCGCAGCGTGGCATACGCCACCTGGCGCGCGCGCCCCCGCACCCCCACCACGTGCCCCCCGCATCGGTAGGCACCCAGCCCGGGCCCCCCGCCGCTGCCCACCAGCCTGCGCCGGCGCACGCCCCTGCATCCGCGGCT
>JAIBFE010000336.1 GCA_019459705.1 Thiobacillus sp.
AGATAGCATTTGGCAAGATCGGAAAATATGTTGTAGAATTTTGGTCTTTGTCGGGTGCTAAGCTCAGCTGGTAGAGCGTCGCCCTTACAAGGCGAATGTCGGGGGTTCGAACCCCTCAGCACCCCCCAGCAGGGTAAAGAAAAACACCAAGCGGTTAGGTTTTAGGCAGTACGGTTTTTTGTGTAGTGCAAGGGAGTGGTAGTTCAGTTGGTTAGAATACCGGCCTGTCACGCCGGGGGTCGCGGGTTCGAGTCCCGTCCACTCCGCCAACATCGAAAAGGCGAACGCAAGTTCGCCTTTTTTTATTTCTTCAGCGCCTTTACATCGCATCATTTACATCGCGCCGTTTTTTAACTGCCGGGGCGAGACGCGAGGCGCAAAGTGCGCGAAAATTCGCGCTGACGTTTTTTTACTGGAGTAGAAGACCGTGCTCGAAGCAATCCGCAAACATGCAAAGGGCTGGCTGGCCAAAGTCATACTGGCCTTGATCGCAATTACCTTCGCGCTGTTTGGCGTGGACTCCTACATGAAGGGCGACAAAAGCGGTGGCATGGTCGCCGAGGTCGGCGACGTGGGAATTTCTCGCGAAGAACTGACTCGGGAAATCCAGGCGCAGAGTGATCGCATGCGCGAGGCAATGGGCCCGGCGTTCGATTCTGCTGTCACCGAAACAGCCGATTTCCGCAAGCAGGTGCTCGACAGCCTGATCGAGCGCAAGGCGCTGTTGCAGGAAGCGCACAAGCTTAAATTCCTGGCGCCCGATGCGTACATTGCATCGGTATTGGCGCAGATTCCTGCCTTTCAGCAGGACGGCGCGTTTTCGCAGCAGCGCTATGAAGCGATATTGCGCCAGAACGGCCGCACCCCGGCCCAGTTTGAAAATGAACTGCGCCAGGCTTTCATGCTGGAGGCCATCACCAGTCCGGTTTCGCTGGCGGCATTTCCGTCCGGCACGTCGCTGACGCAAATTGCTCGTTTGGTGGCGCAACAACGCGAAATCGCCTGGGTGGATCTGCCGGCTTCCGCGGTGGCCTCGCAAATCAAGGTGACGCCTGCCGAGGTGGAGCGTGAATACGCTGCCAACAAGGCCGAATTTACCGAAGCCGAGCAAGTTCGTGCCGAGTATCTGGTGCTGGATATGGCCACCGTGGCAGCGGGCATTGCAGTGAGCGAGCAGGCGGTGGCGGATTATTACGCGGCCAACGCTGCGCAGTTCGGGCAGCCCGAGCAGCGCAGCGCGAGCCATATCCTGATTGCCGTGGATAAGAATGCGGACGCCGCCGCGCGCGCTCAGGCCAAGGCGAAAGCGGCCGAATTGGTTCAGACACTGCAAAAAACCCCAGGGCGTTTCGCCGAGCTGGCGCGCACCGAGTCGCAGGATCCCGGCTCAGCCGCGCAGGATGGCAGTCTGGGCAGTTTTGGCCGCGGCATGATGGTCAAACCATTCGAGGATGCGGTGTTCAGCATGAAACCCAATGAAATCCGGGGGCCGGTCGAAAGTGATTTCGGTTACCACGTCATTCGTCTGGATGGCATCCAGCCTGCGCAGACTGCGCCGCTGGCCGAGGTGCGTGCGGGGGTGGAGGGTGCCTTGCGCAAGCAGCAGGCGCAGAAGGTTTTCGCTGATCTGGCCGACAATTTCAGCAATCTGGTGTATGAAAATGCTACCAGCCTGCAGCCTGCGGCGGCGGTTGCCAAGCTGAGCGTTCAGCAGAGCGGCTGGATGGCGGCCAAGAATGCGCCGCCACCCTTCAACCATGCCGGCTTGTCGGCCGCGCTGTTCAGCCCCGAGTCGATCAAGTCGAAGCAGAATAGCGAGGCCATCGAAGTGCAGCCCGGCACGCTGGTGGCGGCACGGGTGATCGAGCACAAGCCGGCGCGGCTGCGTCCGTTGGCTGAGGTGTCGGCAGCGATCGAGGCCAGACTGCATGCCGCGCAGACTGCGAAGTCGCTCGCGCAAAACGCCCACCCCACGATTCAGGCCCTGGCCAAGGGCAACGAAGCAGGTTTGAACTGGTCTGCCTTCCAGGTGGTTGGACGTCAGCCTTCGGCCGCGCTCGATGCCGCCGGCGCCAAGGCGGTGTTCCGGGTCAATGCTGAAAAACTGCCGGCCTACACTGGCTTTGCGCGTCCTGATGGTTCCTATCGCATCGTGCGGGTGAGCCGTGTGCTGGATGCGCCTACGCTGGATCCCATGCTGGTGGCGTCGATTGAATCCGGCGTCATGCAGGCGCAGCAGCGTGCCGACATGAAGGCGATGACTGCGCTGATCACCGCGGGGCAGAAAGTGAAAATCCAGCCTAACGCGATCGAAGGCAGATAAAACCTTCGTGTTGCAGCAATAAAAAACGCGCCTTCAAGGTGCGTTTTTTATTGGGGAAGGCATGGCTCAGCTCTCGGCGCCCGCGGTGGAGTTGAAGCCTGCATCGACATAGGTGATTTCACCGGTAATGCCGGAAGCCAGATCGGACAGCAGAAAGGCCGCGGCGTTGCCGACTTCCTCGATCGTCACGTTGCGGCGCAGCGGTGCATTCTGTGCGACGAGGTCGAGTTTCTCGCCGAAATTGGCGATGCCACTGGCGGCCAGCGTCTTGATCGGGCCGGCCGACACCGCGTTGACGCGGATGCCCTTGGGGCCGAGGCTTTGCGCCATGTAATACACGGCGGATTCGAGGCTGGCCTTGGCGAGGCCCATGACGTTGTAGTTGGGCACGGAGCGGATGGCACCCAGATAGGAGAGCGTCAGCAGCGCTGACCGGCGGCCTTCCATCATCGGCAATGCGGCCTTGGCCAGTGCGGCAAAGCTGTAGAAGCTGATGTCGTGCGCGATGCGGAAGTTTTCCCGGGTGACTGCGGAGAGGAAATCGCCGGCCAGCGCTTCCTTCGGCGCGAAGGCGATCGAGTGCACCAGGCCATCGAGGCCATCCCAGTGTTTGCCGAGCTCGGCAAACAGGGCGTCGATCTGCTCGTCGCTACCGACGTCGCAGGGGAAGACCAGGCTTGAGCCGAATTCTTTGGCAAATTCGGTGACGCGATCCTTGATGCGCTCGCCCTGGTAGGTAAAGGCGAGCTCGGCGCCTTCGCGCTTGCATGCCGAGGCAATGCCGTAGGCAATGGAGCGGTTGGAGATGACGCCGGTGATCAGCAAGCGTTTTCCTGCAAGAAATCCCATGATGGTCTCGAAGAGTTGAGTAATGCGGAATTATAACGGCTGACGTTGGCGGCGCGCTTGGGTACACTTGCGGCATGGCGCGCATCGGGGCGATTTTATCGAGGGCAGGGTTGCTTGGGATCGGCTTGAGCCTGATTGCAGGCTGTTCCGACAACTGGAACAACCCGTATCCCGGCAGCGATGCGGCCGCCAACGTACTTTACAGTGCTTTTTCCGAGCGCCCCAAGCACCTCGATCCGGCGCGCTCCTACAGTTCGAACGAAGTCGAATTCACCGGCCAGATCTACGAGCCGCCGCTGCAGTACCACTTCCTCAAGCGCCCCTATACCCTGATCCCGCTGACTGCCGAGACGGTGCCCAGGCCACGCTATTTCGACGCGGCCGGCGCGCCGCTGCCGGACGATGCGCCCGCTGCGGCGATTGCCGAAAGCGTGTACGACATCCGCATCCGCCCCGGCATCCGCTATCAGCCGCATCCGGCCTTTGCACGCGACGCGGCGGGGCGTTAC
>JAIBFE010000342.1 GCA_019459705.1 Thiobacillus sp.
GGCCGTCTTCCAGGTCGAAGGTGATGACGACGTGACGCGCGCGGGCGTGCTTGGCGATGTTGTAGAGCGATTCCTGGATGATGTGGAAGACCTAGATTTCCTCGTCGGGCGACAGCGAGACGTCCTGCACCAGGTTGAGGAAGTCGACGTCGGCATTGGCCTTCTTGCGGAAGCTCTTGGCCATTTCCTGGATCGCCGGAACCAGACCGCGCGGGTTGATGCGGTCGCGGTACTGGGTGATGAGGTCGCGCAGGTCGGCGTAGGCGAGGTCGACCGCTTCCTCGACGTCGCCCAGGTAGCGGTTGGCCTTGGGGTAGTCCTCGTGGCGCATCGCGTCGGACAGCACGGTGAGTCGCATCTTGGCGTAGGCCAGTGTCTGCGCGAGCGAATCGTGAATCTGGTTGGCCAGCATCTGGCGTTCGTTCATCAGCGAGATGCGCATGTTCTCGCGCGTCAGCCGTGCGTTTTCCAGCGCGATGCCGAGGTGTTCGCTGATCGAGCGGAACAGCAGGCGCACGTCCTCGGGGACGGTCTTGCCTTCATCGAGGAACAGGTTGTAGACGCCCATGACCTGGTTCTTGTGCATCAGCGGCACCGCGACGACGGTGTTGCAGCTGCCGCTGAAATAGGCGTCGTTGGCCTGGCGCTTGCAGAAGGCGACGTTGTTCCAGCTGCTGACGGTGACTTCGCGCGCGGCCTTGCCGCACACGCCGCAGTCGACGCTGACGAGCGCCTCGTGCTCGACCAGATGCGCCGGCAGGCCCACCGAGCCGATCAGGCGCAAATGGGTGCGGTCGTCGGTGATGACGCGCCCCGCGCCAGCCTGGGCGCCAGCCAGCCGGATCATGGTCGACAGGAATCGCCCCAGCAGCTGTTCGACGTTGGCGTCGGTGGACAGGCTGGTGGTGATTTCAGACAGCACCCGCAACGCCGGGATGCTGACGTTGCCCGAGTCGGTGGGGGTGTGCTGGATCAGGGGCTGGATGTTGTCTTTCATGGCGTGATCAACATGCGTGACTTTTCAGCATATCCGATTTGCGTGCGATCCCAAGCTTCGGTTTCAGGGGGTGGGGACCGCAGGCGGGGCAGGCGCCGTTTCGGGCGGGGCGACGGGCACCGGCAGCACCACACTGGGTTCGAGGTCCTCGGGGAAGCCGCCCTGGGTCGGCGCCGGCTGCTTGACCGGCGGGTCGGCCTGGCTGGTGGAGCCATCGGGTTTTTCCTTGACGGGCGCACGCGGGGCAACCGGTGCCGGTTCGGCGGCGGGCACGGGTTCGGCGACCACGCCGGTTTCGGCCGCAGGCACAGACTTGGCGGGTTCGGGGGGGCGCGGATACAGGTGCGGCTGCAATTGCGGCAGCAGGGTTTTCAGGATCTGTGCGGTGAGCGAGCTGGTGAAGCCGAACTGGCCGGCCTCTACGCCCGGCACCAGCGCCGTCAGCGTGCCGAAATAGCGGTCGCCCAGATAGAACACGAAGGTGGCGGTGCGGTTGACCACGCGCGATTCGAGCAATTGCCCGCCCTTGCCGTAGCGTTCGAAGCGGTGATCGCCGGTGCCGGTTTTGCCGCCGATGGTGAGCGTTTGCCCGGCCGGGTCCTTCAACGCGCCGGCGAGACGGCCGGCTGTTCCGCCCTCCACCACTCTGGCCAGCGCACGGCGCACGGTCTGCGCGACTTCGGCCGGCATCAGGCGTTCGCCCTTGGCCGGCTTGCGTGACAGGCGGGTGTCGTAGGGCGTGTCGGCTGCGAAGTGCAGGCCGGTGAGGCTCACCATCGGTGCGCGCACGCCGTCGTTGACCAGGATGCTCATCAGCTCGGCCAGCGCGGCGGGGCGGTCGCCCGAGCTGCCGATGGCGGTGGCGTAGGACGGCGTGATGTTGTCGAACGGATAGCCCACCCGTTTCCAGTCGGCCAGCACGCCGTCGAAGGCTTCGACTTCGAGCAGCGACTGGATGCGGATGTCCTGCGCATTCTTGCGGCTGGTCTTGAACAGCCAGTCGTAGACTTCGAGACGCACGCCGGCACCGGTTTCGTGCAGGGTCTTGAGGTCGGTCTTCGGCGCCGCGCGCAGGGTTTTGACCAGCCACAGCTCGAGCGGATGGATCTGCGCCACGTAACCGCGGTCGGTCAGGCTGTAGGCGTCGGGGGCATGGGTCTGGTACAGCGACTCGAGCGTTTTCTGGCTCAGGCTGGCGCTGGCCGGCACCTGTTTGTGCAGTGCGGCGACGTAGTCCTCGAAGCGGGCGCCGGGTTCCAGATAACGGAATACTGCGCTGAACCGTCGCGGGTTGAGATGGGTGCGCGCGTAGAGATCCTCGGCCATCTGCGCTGCGTTCTGTTTCTTGTGGCGCTGGTAAAAGCGGTTGATGAAGACGCGGCCTTCCTGGTCGACGAAACGGGCGAGGTAGGTTTCCCTGAGCGGGTTGCTGGCATCGTCCAGGATGCGGATCGCGGCGCCCGGGGTGCTGCTGGCGTAATGGCGGACGATGTCGCGCATGATGCGGATGTAGACCAGATTGACCGAGTTCTTCGTGGCCTCCCACACGTCCATCACGCGGCTGTTGTCCTTGGGATCGAAGTTGGCGAAGTGGTGCACGCCGCCGCCGGTGAAGAAGGGTTCCGGCGAAGCGGAATAGCGGCGGCTCATCGCCGCGTCGAGGGTGGCGGCCAGCGGTTCGCTGCGGTTCGCCAGGAGGCGTTCGGCAACCCACTGCGCCAGCACGTCGCGCTTCGGCTGGGCTTTCTGTTTCAGCGTCGCGGCATCGAGCGTGCGGTATTCGGCGTGCAGCCGCGCGATGATTTCCAGATAGGTGACCAGGGTGCGCAGCTTGGAGGTGGAGCCGAGATCCAGGCGCGCCTGGCTGTTGATGTCGAACGGCTGGTTGAGGTTGTCGGCCTGGATGCGCAACAGATTTCCGGACGGTGATTTTTCATACAGCGTGAAGCTGTAGATCACGCTCGCCAGCGGGTTTTCGGGTTGCAGCAGGCGATGTCCGATCAACCCCGACGCGGCGGCGGCTTCCGGCTTGGCCAGGCTTTGCAGATAGGTGCTGACGATTTTTTGCGCCGGCTGGTTGATGGTGGTGTCGACCTTGAGATCGATCCGGTCGAGGTCGTACAGACGTGACTCGCCCAGCATCTGCGCCACCCGGATGCGCTGCGCATTGGTGGCTTTCTGGTCGACGAAGCGCGGCGGCGGCGGATCGATGCGCTGGCTGGTGGTGCGCAGTTTGACCTGCTTGGCCTGGTCGGCCAGTGCGCGCGGGAGCAGGCCGGCATTGGCGAGCAGGTCGAGGTGGTCATCGGTCAGCGCGTCGAGCGCCTTGCGGTTGGCCGCGAGGTAATACGACGGGCGGCGTTCGGCGACGATGAGCGATAAAACATGTTTCAACGCGCTGGCATAGGCGGTGTCCTTGCCGCGTGGGGGGCTTGCCAGGGTGCGGTTGGTCTCGGCAAAGTTCAGCCCATACCAGGCCCACAGTCCGTCGCCGACGCCGTTGACCTCGCCGAAGCGCGGCGCGGCGGCGAGTGGCACGGTGTTGAGGTAGGCCATCACCGTCTTGCGCCGCATCGGCAGCGTGTTGGCGCCGTCGAGGTAGGCGCGCAGGCTGGCGGTTCCCATCTGGCGCAGCTTCTCGCCCATGCCGGACGTCATGCCTTCGGGCGAATGGCGATATTTCTCGATCTGCGTCGGCAGCGTGCTGCCGCCCGGCACGTTGCGGTTGGCATCGACCAGGCTGACGCCTTTTTCCAGCAGGGCCTGCGCCAGCCGGTCCCATTCCACTGCCGGATTGCGGGTGGGGAACTGCTCGGTCAGCAGTTCGCGGTTCTCGATGTAGAGCAGGGCATCGACCAGCACCTTGGGGATGGCGTCGAAACGGTCGTATACCCGCGTCGGATGCTGTCCCTGATAGAGCAGTTTGCCGTCGCTATCGAGCAGGGCGAGGCCGGTCTGGTCCTTTTCGTGATACGGCAGGAACAGGCCGAGGTCCTTCGCCCGCGCCATCTGGATGCTGATTTTTGCCTGCTGGTCGATCTGCCAGCCGGCCTTGTCGAGGCGCGCCAGATAATCCGGCAGCTTGCTGTAGCCGAGGCGCACGTCGTACGGTCCCTGGCCGGGATAGCGGATGCGTTCGGAGGGACCGGGGCGCATCTGCCAGGTCATCTTCTGTGCGGTCTTGGCGAGGTATCGGGCTTCCAGCGCCGACGACACCAGTTCATAGGCGACCAGACCGAGCAGGGCGATGGTCAGCAGCAGGATGCCGAAGCCGATGAGGATGCGGCGAGGAATCTTGCGCATCTCAGATCCAGTTTTTCGCGGTGAGGAATTCGGTATACAGCGCCGCTTCCGGCGTACCCGGTTCGGGGTGCCAGTCGTAGCGCCATTTCACGATCGGCGGCAGCGACATCAGGATCGACTCGGTGCGTCCGCCCGACTGCAGGCCGAACAGGGTGCCGCGGTCGTATACCAGGTTGAATTCGACGTAGCGCCCGCGCCGGTAGGCCTGAAAATCGCGCTCGCGCTCGCCGTAGGCGATGGCCTTGCGGCGTTCCAGAATCGGCAGGTAGGCGGCAAGGAAGGCGTCGCCCACGCTTTGCGTCATGCCGAACGCGTGGTCGAAGCCGCCTTCGGAAAAGTCGTCGAAGAAGACGCCGCCGATGCCGCGCGGCTCGTTGCGGTGCTTGAGGAAGAAGTAGGTGTCGCACCAGTCCTTGAAGCGCGGATGCAACTCGGGGCCGAACGGATCGAGCGCGGCCTGGCAGGTGGCGTGGAAGTGGCGCGCGTCGTCCTCGAAGCCGTAGTAGGGCGTGAGGTCCATGCCCCCGCCAAACCACCACACCGGCGCCTCGCCATCCTTCATGGCGACGAAGCAGCGCACGTTCATGTGCACTGTCGGTGCGTAGGGGTTGCGCGGGTGCAGCACCAGCGAGACGCCCATCGCTTCCCAGCGGCGGCCGGCGAGTTCGGGCCGGTGCGCGCTCGCCGACGGCGGCAGCTGGCTGCCCAGCACGTGCGAGAAATTCACCCCGCCGCGCTCCAGCACGTTGCCCTCTTCGATCAGCCGCGAGATGCCGCCGCCGCCTTCGGGGCGCTCCCAGGCATCGGTGCGGAAGGGCAGGCCATCGGCGGCTTCGAGCGCGGCGACGATGCGCGCCTGCAGGTCGAGCAGCCAGGTTTTGACTGCGCGGGTATCAAAGGTGGCGGGGGCGTGGGCAGACATCAGGGTCGAAGAACGGTTCCGGTGGCGAGGTCGATCAGGGTGGAGGGGCGGCGGCGCTGGCCGATGCGGCCGGCGATCACGCGCACCCGCGTGCCGAATATTCTGCGGCATTCCGCTGCGGTTTTGGCAGGTTTTCTGCCGCTTTTGTTGGCGCTGGTGGAGACCAGCGCCATACCCAGGCTGCGGCACAGGCGTGCGGCACCCGGATGGGCGGTGACGCGCACGGCGAGGGTGGGGCGCCCGCCGGTCAGCTCGGGCAGGCAGGTCGCGGACGCGGGAACGACCCAGGTCACGGGGCCGGGCCAGCTGCGCTCAACGCGCGTCCGGTCCGCTGCGCTCAAAGGGCGAATAAACGGTTTGAGCTGGTTGAAATGATCGGCGATCAGCAGCAGGCCCTTGGCGGCGCTGCGGCCCTTCAGGCGGATGAGCCGCTTCAGCGCGCGTGGATTGCGCGGGTCGCAGCCGAGGCCGTAGCAGGATTCGGTCGGGTAGGCGATCAGGCCGCCACGACGCAGGTGGACGCGCAGGTCCGCCTCTGCATGCCTCACGGCTTACTTCTTCCGGTCAAGCGCGCGCCAGCCGATGTCGCGGCGGTATTGCATGCCGTCGAAGTGGATGCCGGCCACGGCCTCGTAGGCGCGTTTCTGCGCCATGCGCACGCTGTCGCCGAGTGCGGTCACCGCCAGCACGCGGCCGCCGCTCACCACGGTGCGGGCATCCTGCTCGGCGGTGCCGGCGTGAAACACGTGCAGGTCGTCGGCCGCGGCGGGCAAGGCGCCGAGGACGGCGCCTTTCTTCGGCGCGTCGGGATAGCCTTCGGCCGCGAGCACGACGGCCAGCGCGGTGCGGCGGTCCCATTCGGTTTCGATCTGGTCGAGCTTGCCATTGACGGCGGCGTCCACCAGGGCGACGAGGTCGGACTTCAGCCGCATCATGATCGGCTGGGTTTCCGGGTCGCCCATGCGGCAGTTGAATTCGAGCACCCTGGGCGCGCCGTCGGCACCGACCATGATGCCGGCGTAAAGAAAGCCGGTGTAGCGGATGCCGTCGGCGGCCATGCCTTCGACGGTGGGATGGATCACCTCGCGCATGATGCGAGCGTGCAGTTCGGGGGTGACCACCGGCGCCGGCGAATAGGCGCCCATGCCGCCGGTGTTGGGGCCGGTGTCGGCGTCGCCGAGGCGCTTGTGGTCCTGGCTGGATGCCAAGGCCAGCACGTGCTCGCCGTCGACCATGACGATGAAGCTGGCTTCCTCGCCGAGCAGGCATTCCTCGATCACCACGCGGTGGCCGGCTTCGCCCATGCTGTTGCCGGCGAGCATGGCGTCGACCGCGGCGTGCGCTTCTTCGGCGGTTGCTGCGACGACCACGCCCTTGCCGGCGGCGAGGCCGTCAGCTTTCACCACGATGGGCGCGCCCTGCGCATCGATATAGGCGGGCGCGGCGGTGGCATCGGTGAAGGTGCCGACGGCGGCGGTGGGGATGCCGTGGCGCGCCATGAACTGCTTGGCGAAATCCTTCGAGCTTTCGAGCTGGGCGGCGGCCTGGGTC
>JAIBFE010000366.1 GCA_019459705.1 Thiobacillus sp.
CCCCGTCGTCGTCAGCCTGGTCGGCAAGCTGCTCAAGCGCCGCTATCCCGAAACCACGCCCGGCATGATCCAGGAGATCCCGGCCTACGCCGTGCCCACCCTGCGCGCCCTGCTCTCCAACACCTGGGCGCGCAGCCGCGACATCGTCACCATCGTGCTGCCGCTCCTGGTGGCGGGCAGTGTGGTGCTGTCGTTGATGGGCCATGTCGGCATGGACGCCTGGATCAATTTCGCGCTGACGCCGGTGACGGGGTGGTGGCTGGGACTGCCGGTGGTGCTGGGGGTGCCGATCCTGTTCGGCGTGCTGCGCAAGGAACTGTCGCTGCTGATGGTGTTCCACGCGCTCGGCACCCAGGAACTGGCCGGCGTGCTCGACACCACGCAGATCGCCACCTTCCTGGTGTTCCTGACCTTCTACGTGCCCTGCGTGTCCACCTTCGCCATGATGCTGAAACTGCTCGGCCGGCGCGACGCGCTCTATTCGGTCACCTTGTCCATCGGCGTCGCACTCGTCGTGGCGGGGGTGGTGCGCGGGTCGATGGAACTGGCGGCGCGGGTGTTATAACGGAGAGGCGCGCTAGCCCAATGTGGGCATGACCAGCGTATTTCCCGTGCGCTCGGCCGGCGCGGGCCAGCGGCTGGTGACGACCTTGGTGCGGGTATAGAACGCCACGCCCTCCATGCCGTGCATGTGGAGGTCGCCGAACAGCGAGGCCTTCCAGCCGCCGAAGGAGAAGAAGGCCATCGGCACCGGGATCGGCACGTTGACGCCGACCATGCCGACCTCGATCTCGTTCTCGAAGCGGCGCGCCCAGTGGCCCGATCCGGTGAAGATCGCAGTGCCGTTGCCGTAGGGGTTGGCGTTGATCAGTTTCACCGCCGCGTCGAAGCTGTCCGCCCGCAGCACGATCAGCACCGGGCCGAAGATCTCCTCGCGGTAGATGTCCATTGCCGGCGTCACGCGGTCGAACAGCGTGGGGCCGACGAAGAAGCCGTTCTCGCAGCCCGCCACCCGGACGCCGCGGCCGTCGAGCACCAGTTCGGCGCCCTGCGCCATCCCGCTGTCGATCAGCGACACGATGCGGTCGCGATGCGGTGCCGAAATCACCGGTCCCATTCCCGTTTCCGCTGCATCGCCGCGCCCGACCTGGATCTGCGCGGCCTTCTCCTTGAGCAGCGGCAACAGACGATCGCCCGCCTCGCCCACCGCCACCACGGTGGAGATCGCCATGCAGCGCTCGCCGGCCGAGCCGTAGGCGGCGCCGACCAGGGCCTCGGCGGTGAAGTCCATGTCGGCGTCCGGCATCACCACGGCGTGGTTCTTGGCGCCGCCCAGCGCCTGCACGCGCTTGCCGTTCTTCGCCGCGGTTTCGTAGATGTGCTTCGCTACCGGGGTGGAGCCGACGAAGGAGACCGCGCCGACGTCGGGATGCTCGAGCAGCGCGTCGACGGCGTCCCTGTCGCCGGGCACCACGTTGAAGACGCCGTCGGGCAGGCCCGCCTCCCTGAACAGCTCGGCCATGCGCAGGCTGCACGAGGGCACTTTTTCCGAGGGCTTGAGCACGAAGGTGTTGCCGCAGGCGATGGCGACCGGGAACATCCACAGCGGCACCATCGCCGGGAAATTGAACGGCGTGATGCCGGCGCACACCCCCACCGGCTGCAGCAGCGAATGGCAGTCGACGCCGCGGCCGACGTCCTCGGCCTGCTCGCCCTTCAGCAGATGCGGCACGCCGCTGGCGAACTCGATCACCTCGATGCCGCGCTGCACCGAGCCGGCCGCGTCGGCCAGGGTCTTGCCGTGCTCTTCCGAGGCCAGCCGCGCCAGTTCGTCGCGGTGCTGCTCCATCAGTTCGCGAAAGCGGGTGAGGATGCGCGCGCGCCGCAGGGGCGTAGTCTCGCGCCAAGCCGGGAAGGCCGCTTTGGCCGCCGCCACCGCGGCATCGATATCGTCCTTGCCTGCCAGCGGCACCTGGCGGATCACCTCGCCGCTGGCCGGATTGAACACGTCGCCCTTGCGGCCGCCTGGCGGCTGGACGCGCTGACCATTGATCCAGAGATGCAGTTTCACGGCTGTCATGGGGTCTCCTTCCGGACGGCACCGCACTGCGAACGCCGCAATGCGGAAAATCTCAGTTTAGCGCCTGTGGGCGGAGCGGCCATGGGTGCACCAGCGTGCAGCGCGTGTCGGCGCGGTCGCTGCCTGCCGTACAATCCGGCCATAGCGTGCAGGATTGAATACCGCCATGTCATCACCCTTCTTGTTCGATCACGAGGATCGACTCGGCCCGCTCGGCCGCAATGTCCGCCTGGTGGACAAAGTACGAACGATCCACGCTGCGCTGCGTGAGCGCTTTCCCTTCATTCAGCGCATTGCGGCGGCCGTCTTCGATCCGGAAGCAGACACGCTCGAGACCTTCCTCTACACCGGCGAGGAGGACAATCCGCTCACGCATTATTCGGCGAATCTGGACGATGCGCCGTCGCTGCGGGAAATTCTCGAGAAGGGGCGGCCGCGCGTCGTCAACGACCTGGCCATTTTTTCCGGCGGTCAGCACGAGCACACCCTGCGCGTCGGCGCAGAGGGCTACCGTGCCAGCTACACCATGCCGATGTATCACCAGGGCCGGCTGTTCGGATTTCTGTTCTTCAATTCCTACGATGCGGACTGTTTCAGCGAGGAAACGCTGCGCCAGATCGATCCCTTCGGGCATCTGATCGCGCTGACCATCATCAACGATCTCACCTCCCTGCAGACGCTGCTTGCCACGGTGAAGACGGCACGGGACATGGCACACGCCCGCGACGACGAGACCGGCTCCCACCTCGACCGCATGTCGCGCTTCGCGCGCGTCATCGCGCTGAGCGTGGCGGATCGATACGCGCTGACCGACGAAACGATCGAGAAGATCTTCATTTTTTCCCCGCTGCACGACATCGGCAAGATCGCGATTCCCGATCGCGTGCTGCTGAAACCCGGCAAGCTCGATCCCGACGAAGAGGCGCTGATGCGGACCCATCCGATCCGCGGGCGCGACATGATCGACCAGATGCTCACGCACTTCCAGGTGGGTCAGATCCAGGGCAGCGACATCCTGCGCAACATCGCCCTGTTCCACCACGAAGCCATCGATGGGACGGGCTATCCGGACGGGCGCTCAGGCATGGACATCCCGATCGAGGCACGCATCGTCGCGGTGGCCGACATCTTCGATGCCCTCACCAGCCGGCGCCCCTACAAACCGGCCTGGAGCAATGACGATGCCTTTGTCATGCTGCGTCAGCTCGCGGGCAGGAAGCTCGATGAGCATTGCGTGAATGCGCTGATCGACAACCGCGAGGCCATCGAGGCCATCCAGCAGCAGTTCCAGGAAAACATCATGGGCTGAATCCGGCTTGCCGCCGCATCGCCGCAGCTTTGCCATGTTCAAACAAGAAAGGGGCGCAGGGTGTTCCACAATCGCAACGAAGCCGCCGACCGCCTGGCCATCGCGCTGCAGGCCTACAAGGGACGCAATCCGCTGATACTCGCGATTCCGCGCGGGGCGGTGCCGATGGGCCAGCGGCTGGCCAGGGCGCTGGACGGCGAACTCGACGTGGTGCTGGTGCGCAAGCTGCGCGCGCCGTTCAATCCGGAATTCGCGCTCGGCTCGATCGACGAATCGGGCTGGAGCTACATCGCCGACTACGCCGAATCGGCTGGCGGCACGCCGACCTATCTGGCCCAGGAAAAGCAGACCCAGCTCGACACCATCAGAAAACGCCGGGCGCAGTACACGCCGCTGAGGCCGCCGATCGATCCGGCCGGGCGCATCGTCATCGTGGTCGACGACGGACTGGCGACCGGGGCGACGATGATTTCCGCACTGCATGCGCTGCGCGCGCAGAAGCCGGCGCGCCTGGTCTGCGCGGTTCCGGTGGCGCCGGCGGACACGCTGGACAAGATCCGCGCCTACTCCGACGAGGTGGTGTGCCTGTCGACGCCGGAATTCTTCCAGGCGGTGGGGCAGTTCTATGCAGATTTTCCGCAGGTCGACGACGACGAGGTGATCGAGATTCTGCGGCAGGTCGGGCAGGCCAGGGGCTGAACCTCAGCGCGGCTTGACCCGCACGCCGTCCCGGATCGTCTCGTCCGGATGCGCCACCACCCGGTCGCCGACCTTGAGGCCGGACAGCACCTGGGAGGCAAGCCCGGCGCGCTGGCCGATTTCCACCGGTTTCAGGTGCGCGTGGCGGCCGTCGATGACGAACACCGCCCAGCCTTCCCCCTGCCTGAACAGCGCGCTGGTCGGCAGTTGCAGCACGTCTTTTCCTTCCCACAGCACGAAGCGCGCCTCCACCCGGTAGCCATCGCCGAGCCGCACCCATGCCTCGCGCGGCGAAGTGAAATCGACGATGACGCGCACCCGCTGTTCCTCGACGCCGAGCGCGGAGATCTTGGTGAAGCCGCTCGGCTCGACCACGCGCACCGTGCCCTCGACCGGCTGTTCGCCGCCCCAGCGATCGAGGATGACTTTCGAGCCGGGCGCAATCTTCACCGCGTGGGTCGACAGCACTTCAACCTCGACTTCGAGGCTTTCCGGATCGCCGATCTCGAGCAGCGGCTGGCCGGCTGCCACCGCGCCTTCGCTTTCGTGCAGCAGCTTCAGCACATGCGCCGCCACGGGCGCGCTCACCTGCAACACGTCCGCTGCGTCACCCTTTTTCAGGCGATCCGTGCTGGCGACGGCCGCGCGCGACGTCTCCAGATCAAAACGCGCCACCCGTACCGCGTACTGCGCCGCAGCCTCGGCGGCGCGGGCGCGCGTTTCCGCGGTGCGCGCGGTGTCTAACGCCTGTGCGGAGATGAAATTGGATTGGTGCAGCGACTCGGCGCGACCGCGCTCCTGCTGCGCCAGGCTCGCCGCGGCAGCGGCGGAACGGGCGTTTGCCTGCGCCGCCGCCAGCGCCGCCTGGGCAGCGCTCACCTGCGCCTGTGCCTGCGCGCGGGTGCGCGGGTCGAGCGCCACCGAGCGGGCGGGCTCGATCACCGCCAGCACCTGCCCGGCTGTGACGGCATCGCCTGCATCGAGGCCGATGCGCCGCAGATAGCCTGCCACCGGGGCCGACACCTGGTAGCGTTCGCGCACCCGCGTCTTGCCTTCTTCCTCCACCGTCACCGCGAGCGGTGCACGCTTCACCTCGGCGACATCGACCGGCACGGCGCGCGGCATGAAACCGAACGCCAGCCCCGCCGCCACGATGACAGCAGTCGCCAGGATTCCGATTTTTGCGCGCAGTCGCATGATTTCTTGTGCCCTATTCGCGAGTCTTCAGCACCGCCACCAGATCGAGCCGGCCAAGCCGGCGCCACAGCAGCAGACCCGACAGCAAGGCGGAGACGATGACGACGGACGCGCCCATGGCGTAGTTTTCCGGAGTGAGGATGAGCGGCAGCCGGTACAGCTCGCTCTGGAACGCCACCACCAGGATGCCGACCAGGCCGATGCCGACCACGAAGCCGACCGGTATCGCCGCCAGCGTCAGCAGCGCCAGCTCTCCCAGCAGGATATAGGCGATCTCGCCGCGGGTGAAGCCCAGCACGCGCAGGCTCGCGAGTTCGCGGCCGCGCTCGGAGAGGCTGATGCGCGCGCTGTTGTAGACCACGCCGAAGCCGATGGCGCCGGCGAGCACGGTGGCCACCAGGTTGTAGAACAGGATGAACTCGCCGATGGTGGCGTAGAAGCTCTGGATCGCCGCCTGGTTGGCGACCATGCCGAGCACGCGCGGGCGCTCATGCAGGCGGGCGTAGAGTTCGGTCTCGGACCCCGGCTGCACGGCCAGATAGGCGCCCGATACTGTGCCGCCCTCGCGCATCAGGGCGTTGAGCGAATCCTGCTGCATGTAGGCCGACACGCCGAGATACTGTTTGGTGATGCCGAGCACCGGCACCTGCCGCACCGGCCGGCTGCCTTCCAGCACTTCCACCGTCAGCAGGTCGCCCGGCTTCACGTGCAGGATCTCGTTCGCCAGATGGTCGGTCAGCACCACACCGCCCGGCGGCACCGCCACCGGCTGCAGGCTGCGGTCGAGCGAACGGTGCAATTGGCCCTCCGGCTGGATGCCGAAAATGGCAGCACGGTGGCGATACTGGCCGAAGCGCAGGATCGCCGGCACGTCGCGAAAGCCCTCGACGTGATCGACGCCCGGCAGCGCCGCGAGCTCGTGCAGCGCGCGGCCGGACGTCGGCTCGATGAAGGTGAGCCCGAGGTCCTCGCGCGAGGCCTGACGGAACTGCACGTCGACCATGAAATCGATCGCGCCCTTCTGGTAGTTGCCCACCATCATCAGGCCGCAGGCGCAGGCGATGCCAAGCACGGTCAGCATCGATTTGAGCGGATGCCGCCCGATGTGGCGCAATACCATGCGCGTCGGCGCGGCAAACCAGCGCTGCAGGCCGAGGCGCTCGACCAGACTGGTGCGGTAGATCACCGGCATGTCCGGGCGCATGCCCTCGGCTGGCGGCAGCCGCACCGCGCGCACGACCGACAGCAGGGTGCCGCTCACGGCCGCGACCGCCCCCACGCCGAAGGCGATGAGCACGATTCCGGGGCGCAGCTGGTAGTCGAGATAGGGAAAACGGAAGGTCGTTTCGGTGTAGACGTGTGACAGCCCCTGGCCGAACCAGGCGCCGAGGGCCAGCCCGGCCGCCACGCCGAGCACCGCCATCAGCAGCACCAGCTTGACGTAGTGCGCGCCGATCGCCGCGTATGAATAGCCGAAGGCCTTGAGGATGGCGATCTGGTCGCGCTGCAGTGCGATCAGCCGGCTCAGCACGATATTCAGCAGGAAGGCGGCAACGCCGAGGAAGATGGCCGGGAACACCGTGGCCATGGTCTGCAGCTGTTTCAGTTCCTCGCTCAGAAAGCGGTTGGAGAACTGGTCCTCGCGGCCGTAGGCGCCGGTTCCACCATAGGTCGCCAGCACCGCATCGACGCCAACGATCACGTCCTGCTCGTTGGCGTCGCGCGCCAGCGTGAGGCTGACCTCATTGAACGCGCCTTCCATGTCATAGGCGGCGGCAAGCGCGCTGCGCCCCATCCACAGCACGCCGTAGCGCTTTAAATCCGGTAACATCGATCCCGGCGCAATCTGATAGACATATTCCGGCGACACCGCGACGCCGACCACGGTGAGCTGCTTGCGCTTGCCGTTGATGATGGCGGCGAGGCGGTCGCCCGGCTGAAAGCCGTGGGCGTCGGCGAAGGTGTCGGACAGCACCACCTCGTCGGTGCTCCACGGCTGCACCGTGCGCCCGCGTTTCATGTGCAGCCGGTTGAGCCGGGCCTCGCCGACGTCCGGCAGCGACAGCAGCTGGCCGGTGATGGGATCGGAAAAGCCTTCGACTTCCAGCTTCACCCCGGCCTTCACCCGCGTTTCCAGCTGTTCGACGCCGGGAATCGCCGCGAGCCGCTCCGCCACCGGCTCGGGTGCGCGCTTGAGGCTCTCGAACACGTCGGCGAAACGGTATTCGCCGTAGAAGCGGTCGCGCGTGGTCACCAGCGAATCGTAGGTGGAGAGCGACATCACCATGGTGGCGACGCCGCCCATGATCACCGCGGCGATCGCCAGCACCTGGCCGCGCAGGTGCCAGAGGTCGCGGAAGAGCTTGCGGTCGAGGGCTTTCATCCTGTCACCAGCTCAACTCGCTCGCCCGCTTCTTCACGGCGTTGGCGTGGATGTCGGCGATGCGTCCGTCCGACAGACGGATCACGCGGTCGGCCATGTCGGCGATGCCGGCGTTGTGGGTGATCAGCACGGTCAGCGTGCCGAGTTCGCGGTTGACCTTTTCCAGCACTTCCAGCACCACCACGCCGGTGGCCGAATCGAGGGCGCCGGTCGGCTCGTCGCACAGCAGCACTGCCGGGTTCTTGGCGACGGCGCGCGCGATCGCCACCCGCTGCTGCTCACCGCCGGAAAGCTGCGCCGGGAAATGGTCGAGGCGGTTGCCCAGCCCGACCAGGGCCAGCGCGTCCTCCGGCCGCATCGGGGATGCCGCGATCTCGGTCACCGCGGCGACGTTCTCGCGCGCGGTGAGGCTGGGGATGAGGTTGTAGAACTGGAACACGAAGCCGACGTGCTCGCGGCGGAAGCGGGTGAGTTCGGCTTCGCTGGCGCCGGTGAGCTTGTGGTCGAGATAGTAGACCTCGCCGCCGCTCGGCGCGTCGAGGCCGCCGAGGATGTTGAGGAGCGTCGATTTGCCGCTGCCCGAGGGTCCAAGCAGCACCACCAGTTCGCCGCGGTTCAAGGTGAGGTCGATGCCGCGCAGCGCCTGCACCTCGACCTCGCCCATGCGGTAGACCTTGGTGAGGCCGCGGGCGACGAAGACGGCGGGATCGGTGTTATCCACAGGCATGGGTTTGATCATGCCATGCCACCCTCCAGGCGGCCAATGCGCTTACGTTTGGGGCGTCGGAAGATGTTCCGCGAACCACCCCGCCGCCCGCGTCGCCACCGCTTCCAGCGTGCCGGGCTCCTCGAACAGGTGGGTGGCGCCAGGCACGATCACCATCTCTTTCTCGCAACGCAGCTGATCAAAAGCCAGCTGGTTGAGATCGATCACGCCGTCGTCGTATCCGCCCACCAGCAGCAGCGTCGGCGCACTGACTTTCAGGAGTGCCTGCTCGCTGGCGAGGTCGGGACGGCCGCCGCGCGAAACCACGGCGCGCGTCCTGTTGCCCAGGACCGCCGCGGCATCGAGGGCGGCAGCGGCACCGGTGCTGGCGCCGAAGAAGCCGAGCGGCAGATCCCGGGTGGCGTCCTGCCCGGCGACCCAGCGCGCAGCCTCCAGCAGGCGCTGCGTCAAAAGCCCGATGTCGAAGCGACGTGAATAATCGCGATCCTCTTCCGGCGTCAGCAGGTCCATCAGCAGCGTGCCGACGCCGGCTGCGCGCAGCACGCCGGCGACGGTGTTGTTGCGCGGCGAGTGGCGCGACGAGCCGCTGCCGTGGGCGAACATCACCAGGCCGACGGCATTATCGGGAATCTCCAGCATGCCTTCGACCATGGCGCCGCCGACCGGGATGTGGACCAGCGTGGACGTGCTCATGGCCGGTCCTCCCGGTGCATGGCAATCGGGATGCGGCGATTGCCGAAGGGATGGCTGAACGCGCCAAAGCGGCCAGCGATGGCACCGCCGCACTTCGGGCAGTGGCCGTCGGACGTGACGCTGTAGTGGTCGATGCGATACCAGTCGCGCACGATCAATGGCTCGTGGCAGCTCGGGCAGGACGTGGTGCCGCCGGTGGTGTCGTGCACGTTTCCGGTATAGACGTAATGCAGCCCGGCCTTCAGTGCGATGTCGCGCGCACGGGTGAGCGTGGAGGCCGGTGTCGGCGGCACGTCCATCATCTTCCAGTCGGGATGAAAGGCGGAGAAGTGCAGTGGCACATCGGGGCCGAGCTCGCGCATGATCCACTGGCTCATCGCTTCGAGCTCGGCATCGGAATCGTTGTGGCCGGGAATCAGCAGCGTGGTGATCTCGAACCACACATCGGTCTCGCGCTTCAGATAGGTGAGCGTGTCCAGCACAGGCTGCAGGTGCCCGCCGGTCAGCTTGACGTAGAAATCGTCGGTGAACGCCTTGAGGTCGACGTTGGCAGCGTCCATTTTTGCAAAGAGCTCGTGACGCGGTTCCTCGGTGATGTAGCCGGCGGTGACTGCCACGGTCTTGAGGCCGCGCGCATGGCAGGCGTCGGCCACGTCCATCGCATATTCGGCGAAGATCACCGGGTCGTTGTAGGTGAAGGCCACGCTCTTGCAGCCGGCGTCCTCCGCCGCTTTGGCGATCTCGTGGGGCATGGCCCGGTCGACCATGGTGTCGGTCTCGCGCGACTTGGAAATGTCCCAGTTCTGGCAGAACTTGCAGGCGAGGTTGCAGCCGGCGGTGCCGAAGGAAAACACCGAGCTGCCGGGGTAGAAATGGTTGAGCGGCTTCTTCTCGATCGGATCGACGCAGAAACCGGACGAACGGCCGTAGGTGGTGAGCACCATCTTGCCGCCTTCCATCTTGCGCACGAAGCACAGCCCGCGCTGGCCCTCGTGCAGCTTGCAGAAGCGCGGGCACAGGTCGCATTCGATGCGGCCGTCGGGCAACACGCGCCACCAGCGCGCCGGATAGTGCGATTCAGGAATGCTCATGGCGTAGCGCCTCCTCGTTCTCTTTCCACTTGCTGACCGTGTAACGCGACAGGCGCACCTGCTCCGCCCAGAAATCCATCGGCAGGCCCGCCTTGCGCTTCAGGTGGGCAAGGAATTCGGCCGGTTCCGGCAGTTGTTCCCACACCTGCGGCAGGAAGGTGCTGCGGTAGTGGCTGTACTCGAACACCACGCCGTCGATATTCGGCCGCAACGCGGCCAGCGCCGCAGCCTCGTCTTTCACGACAATCGGCTCGGCCGGCGTCAGGACCGACACTTCGACGCGGATGCCCTCGAACTCGTCCAGGGTCAGCGGCATGAAGCGGGGGTCGCGAAACGCCGCCGCCACCGCGTTCTCGCGCACGTCGATGCCCAGCGGGCGGTGCGCTTCCAGGGTGCCGATGCAGCCGCGCAGCTCGCCCTGGCGGGTCAGCGTGACGAAGCTCGCACCCGGCGCCTGCAGCCAGGCGGCCTTGACAGGTTTTGCCGCCGCCTGTCCCAGCCGGGAGGCGATTTCGTTGCGCGCCAGCATCAGCAGGGTCGAACCCTTTTCTGCATCCGGCTGGTCCGGACCGGTTTCGGCCTGGAAAGCAAAGGCGGCGTAGCCGACCACCCGCCCGGGATCGCCGGCGGTGTCGCTGGAGTTTCGCACGTCCAGCACCACCGGGTGCAGGCCATGCCTGCGCGCCGCCAGCAGCAGGCCGTTGACCGGCGTGGCGCCGCAGGCCTGCTCATGGTTGAGATGGGCATTCAGCGCCAGGATGGCATCGACGGTGCCGGCGTCCACCTTGCGCGCAAGCGTATCGGGCAGGAAATGCGACAGGTCGGAACTGATCACGATCAGCGTCTCGTCGCCACCCCACAGCGTTTCCAGCACTTCGGCCACCTCGGCCGCGGTGGCCTCGCCCACTGCCAGCGGAAGCAGCCTGAAATCGCCCAGCACCTGCTGCAGGAACGGCAGCTGCACTTCCAGCGAGTGTTCCATCTGGTGGGCGGCCGCACTCGTCACCACCTGCGGCAGCCCGGCGATCGCCTGCATGCCCTCTCGATCCAGCTGCACCTCGCCCAGCGGCGTGGCGAAGCGCTCCGCCTCGGGCAATGCCAGCCCCCGCACATAAACACGATGGGTGGGGCCGAGCAGCACGACCCGGCGGATGCGGCCGCGCAGCGTGTCCAGCCGGGCATAGGCGCTGGCGGCGACGGGACCGGAATAGATATAGCCGGCGTGCGGCACGATCAGCGCCTTGGGCACGGGCGCCGCAGCATCGCTTTTCGCGTTCGCGAGCAGGTCGGAAACGACATGCTTGAGCTGGACGGGGTTGTCCGGATAGAACATTCCGGCAACGGCAGCGGGTCGGATGGCAGACATAATGCATTCCCTCACTTATAAGCTTAGTAGATGTGGGGGAATTGCCCGGGTTTCAAGTCAGTCTCGTGAGGCAATCGGTTTGCACCGATAATGCTGTGTTGAAGACGACCGGGACCGTTGCCGTTTCAGGGTTCAATCACCAGGAGGAACATGCGTTCATTCAAAGCTGCCGACGAAGGCGCGCTGCTGTCGTCGATTCTGCAGGAAACGACAACCGAAGTGCTGCTGTTCGACGCGGAAACCCTGCAGATCGTCCAGGCCAATCCCGCCGCGATCCGCAACCTGCAATACCGGCTCAAAGCCATGCAGAAACTGACCCCGCTGGATTTCCTGGCGCCCGAGGATGGCCGGGCATTCAACACCCTGCTCGCCCTGCTGAAAAGCGGCAACAAGCGTCACACGGCCCTCAATGTTCACTACCGACGCCGCGACGGTACCCGTTATCCGGTCGAGGCGCGGCTGTTCTGCGCGAACGAGCGCGACACGCCGGTATTCATCTGCATTGCCAACGACGTCAGCCTGCGCGAAGCCACGCGACAGGCGCTGGAACACTCGGCCTCCGACCTGCGCGCGATCGTGGCACACATTCCCGGCATGGCCTTCCAGGTCATGCAACAGCACGGCACCCTCCCCACGCTGCGCTATGTCAGCGAGCAATCCGCCCAGCTGCTCGGCATCAAGGCGGCGGCCTTGCGCGCCAAACCGGAACGATTCTTCAAGCTGATTATCAAGGAAGACCGGGATGACTATCTGGCCCGGCTCGCCGAAGCCAGCGGCGGCCACCTGAGTTTCAACTGGGAAGGTCGCATCTGGATGAAAGACTGGAAAGACGTGAAATGGGTCAGCATACGTGTCAGCCAGCGCACGTCCGAGGACGGCATGCTGTGGGACGGCATCATGCTTAACGTCACGCACAGCAAGCTGGCCGAGGCGGAAATCCGGCACTCGCGGGCTCAGGTGAGCGCACTGGCCGCGCATGTCGAGGCCGCCAAGGAACAGGAACGGCTCAATCTTGCCCGCGAGGTGCATGACGACCTCGGCGGCAATCTCACGGCGATCAAGATCGGCCTGTCGTGGCTGATGAAGCACCTTCCGCCGGAACAGACGAAGCTGATCGAACGCACCGCTTACCTCGACAGCGTGGTCGACCAGACTTTCGAGGCGGCGCACCGCATTGCCTCCAACTTGCGGCCGGCCGCACTGGATTTCGGCATCGTCGCGGCGATTCGTTGGCAGCTGCAGAGATTTGGCCGCAATACCGATATCGCCACCCAGCTCAGCGCGCCCGACACGCCTGTGCCGCTCGATCCCGACGCCGCAATCGCCGTCTTCCGCTTTGTGCAGGAAGCGCTAACCATTGTCGCCAAACACGCCCGCGCCACCCGGGTCAAAGTCAAGCTGGTACGGGAGAATGACAGCCTGCTGGTCAAGCTCACCGACAATGGCCGGGGAATCCAGCCCGGCCGCAGCGACAAGGGCCGCTTCTCCTTCGGGCTCCTCGGCATGCGCGAGCGCGCCACCGCGCTGGGCGGCGAGCTCACACTGCAACCCGCCAAACGCCAGGGCACCCAGGTCAGCCTGCGCATTCCTCTGCCGGCTCTGCCCGATGCGGCGAAATGACGGCATAATCAGTCAAAACCAATAAGCAGAGAGCTTCCGTGGCTGCAGCAAAACCCTATCGCATCCTTATCGTCGACGACCATGCCATCGTGCGAGAAGGCCTCAAGCAGATCCTGGCCGAGGTCGACGACATTGAAGTCGCCGGCGAGGCCGACTGCTCCAGCCGCGCCCTGCAGATGGCCCGGCACGCGTCCTGGGATCTGGTGCTGATGGATATCACCATGCCCGACCGCAGCGGCCTGGAAACCCTGGAACTGCTGAAAAAGGAGCACCCCGGCATCAAGGTGCTGATGCTCTCCATGCACCGTGAGACCCAGTATGCCGTGCGTGCGCTGAAATCCGGCGCGGCCGGCTATCTCAACAAGCAGAGCGCGCCGGACCAGCTGGTCGACGCCATCCGCCTGGTCGCTTCCGGCAAGAAATACATCAGCGCCGAGGTCGCCCAGGAACTCGCCAGCGAAGTCAGCGGCGAACGCGACGGCCTGCCGCACGAGGGTCTCTCCAACCGCGAATACCAGACCCTGTGCATGATCGCCTCCGGCCTGCCCGTCTCGGCCATCGCCGACAAGCTTGCCCTGTCAGTCAAGACCATCAGCATGTACCGCGCCCGCCTGCTGAAGAAGATGCAGCTCAAGAACAACGCCGAACTGACGCATTACGCCATCAAGCAGGGGCTGCTCGACTGAGACTCAAGACTCAAGACGCAAGGAAAACCTTGTCGCTTGAAAATTGCATATTGAATCTGTCTTCGGAAAAAGCGGGGTTTTCCAGCCCAAAAACGCACTTCAGCCCGCCCCGCCCCGCCCTACCAAGCGAAGGTATATAGAAGGCCCAACCGGGGCCGGGGCGTACACATGGCTGAACCGACCGTCAACATCAATCTGGACAATCCGACCGAAGTCGCGCGCGAAACCCTGCGCCGGCTGGCCATGCGCCGGATTGCGCCGACGCCGGACAACTACCTGACGCTGTACGAGGAAATCGTCGGCAAACCCGGCGGTGCCTCCGGTGGCGCCTCCGCAGCCAGCGTGCTGGCCGAGCTGGCCGCTGATCTCAAGACGCATTACCCTGCACTGTCGACACAGACGGCCAGCCTCAACAAGGCCATCGACAAAAGCGACTGGCGGCAATGCAGCTGGCTGCTGTCCGAAATCGCCGTGCAGCTCAAACAGCAGCCGGGCGACGACAAGGATCGCTCACAGGCAAACAAGGACAAGCTGGCACGGTCGATCGAGATTGACGCAGCGGAGCAGAACGACCATCTGGCGCTGCTGCGCGACCTGCTGGCCAAAACCCTGGAATTCGGCGTGGTGTCGCAGCTGCCGCACAACCCGCCCCTGGCGGAAAAAGCCCAGAAGCTCGCCGCTGCCGTGCGCGAGGCCCACAGTGCCACCACCCTGCGCGATGCGGCCTCCAGCCTCAAGTCGCTGTGGGTCAGCATCGAGATGCAGGCACCGGACGCCCAGCAGCAACAGGAAATGCTCAAGCGCATCCTGCTGCTGCTGGTGGAAAACATCGGCGAACTGCTCGACGACGACACCTGGCTGCGCGGCCAGCTCGACATGGTGGAGGACATCATCACCGCGCCGCTCAAGATCCATTCGCTGCAGGAAGCGGAAAAGCGGCTCAAGGAAGTGATCTACAAGCAAAGCATGGTCAAGCACGGCCTGCGCGAGGCCACCGCCACGCTCAAGGCCACCATGACCACCTTCGTCAGCCGCATGAGCGACGCCGTGGCGGCCAACGACGAATACCAGGGCAAGATCGCCACTCATATCGAACGCATCAGCAACACCGAGGACGTGCTGGAACTGAACCGCATCCTCGAAACCCTGCTGGAAGAAACCCGTGCCGCGCAGTCGGAAAGCCGGCGCGCGCACGACCAGCTGGTACAGGAACGCGACACCGCCATGCAGGCCGAAGACCGCATCCAGCTGCTGGAAACCCAGCTCGCCCAGATGAGCGCCCTGGTGCGCGAAGACCCGATGACCCGCAGCCTCAACCGGCGCGGGCTGGAAGACGAGTTCGTGCGCGAAGCCTCGCGCGCCGACCGCTACAAGACTCCGTTCAGCATCGCCGTGCTCGACGTCGACAACTTCAAGGCGCTGAACGACAAGCGCGGCCACAAGGCCGGTGACGAGGCGCTGATCCATCTGGTCAAGGTCGCGAAGGAAGAGCTGCGCCTCACCGACCACGTCGCCCGTCTCGGCGGCGAAGAGTTCCTCATCCTGTTGCCCAACACCCCGCGCGACGAGGCGACGAAGATCATCACGCGCCTGCAGCGCAGCCTCACCAAGAAATACTTCCTCGACAACAACGAGCGCGTGCTGATCACCTTCAGCGCCGGCGTGGCCGAACGCGCACCCGGCGAAGGGCAGGAAACGCTCATCGCGCGCGCGGATGCCGCCATGTACGAGGCCAAGCAGACCGGCAAGAACCGCGTGTGCCTGGCCCAGGACGCGCCCGTGCAGGCCGCGGAATGAAGATCATGCAGATTTTTGAAAAAACAGCCTTAACTTTCTCCGACCCCCGACGATTCATCACACAACGGCGGTTCATGTAGCCCTGGCGGGCAAACCAAAGTTGACGGCGCCAACCCGCTTTCGGGAATAAAGGCCGAATCAATCGACCCACTTAAGGAGAAACTTCATGGCACAAGTAATCAACACCAACGTAGGCGCCCTGTTTGCCGGCGCCGCACTGAACAAGTCGGCGGTTGCCCTGCAGACCGCCCAGGAACGCCTGTCCTCCGGCCTGCGCATCAACAGCGCCAAGGACGACATCACCGGCCTCGGCATCGCAACGGGCTACGACACCCAGATCCGCGCCGCGAACGTGAACATTCGCAATGCCAACGACGCCATCTCGACGGCGCAAACCAAGGATGGCTATCTGGGCCAGATCACCGAAAACCTGCAGCGCATTGCAGAAGTCCTGGTGGGAACGCCCGCAGGCACGGCAGAAAC
>JAIBFE010000378.1 GCA_019459705.1 Thiobacillus sp.
CCTTATTCAGTTCGGCCAGGCGCGCGGGCAGTTCGCGCATCGGAATCAGGATCGCACCGGGCAGGCGGCACAGGTTCCATTCCCACGGCTCGCGCACGTCGAGCAGTACCGGCGTGTGTCCGGTCTCGATGTGGGCAGCAACGTCGGCGGGGCGGAACAGGCGCTTGGCGTTAGAGCCTGTTACAGCAGGAATAATGCCCCACCCCCCCCCGCCGCCCCCCGCCCGGCCCCCCTCCGGGTTGAGACCAGAATCGGCGTCTGCGGCGTTGCAGCGCTTGGCAAGGGGATGGCCCTTGCCGGCGCACTGCGCCTTGCACCAATCCTATTATGGTCTAAAGGTGGGGATTGATTTCTGCTGGAATAGGCTCTTAGAACACGAAGGCGGCGGGATGCGGCGCATTGATCAGCGGCGCCACGCAGGTTTCGAACAGCGTCACGCTGCGAAATGCGCCCGGTGCCGTGCAGGTAATGAGCTGCGCCTGCATCACCGGCGCCTCGCCGGTGATGGCGAACAGCCGCCCGCCGACTTTGAGGCGGCGCTTGAATGCATCCGACAGCAGCGGGGTCGAGCCGGTCAGCACGATGACCTCGAAGCCGGCGTCGTCGGGCCAGTCGAGCGCCGCATCGGCAGTGTGCTGCACCACATTGTCGAAGCCGTGCGCGCGCAGTTTCTGCGTCGCGGCGGCGGTGAATTCGGGGACGATGTCGATCGACACCACGCCGGCAGCCCGGGAGGCCAGGAGCGCGGTGAGGTAACCGCTGCCGGTGCCGATTTCCAGCACGCGGTCGGTGGGGCGGATCACGAGTTCCTGGATGGCGCGCGCTTCCAGCTTGGGGGTCCACATGGTCTGGCCGTGGCCGAGCGGGATTTCCATGTCGACGAAGGCCAGCGCGCGGTGCGCCTCCGGCACGAAGTCTTCGCGACGCACCTTGAACAGCAGGTCCAGCACGTCCAGATCCAGCACATCCCAGGGGCGGATCTGCTGTTCCACCATGTTGTAGCGCGCCTGCTCGATGTTCATGCGGTGCCCTTGTATATCAATAAGTTAGATGGGGACTTGCCTTGCAATTATTCCACATTTCCGATACCTTGGCCGCTCGCCAGGGGTCTCCGGCCGGCGCATGCCAAACGGAGTGAGACATACCCTTCGAACCTGATGCGGTTGAGACCGCCGTAGGGAGGCCGATCTGGCCTCCCGCATTCATCCCAGGAGGCTGCGCAAAGCCTCCGCTGTATTTTTCCCGGAGTGCCCGCCATGAACGCCAACCCCAAGTTTCTCGCTGCAACTGCCCACGTCGACGAGGCAGCGGTGCACCCCCTGCCCAATTCGCGCAAGATCTACGTGCAGGGCAGCCAGCCCGACATCCGCGTGCCGATGCGCGAGATCAGCCAGGCCGACACGCCCCTGATGTTCAGCGGCGAATCCGGCGCCGGCGGCGCCCGCTCCGAACCCAACCCGCCGATCTTCGTCTACGATTGCTCCGGTCCCTATAGCGATCCGGCCGCGAAGATCGACATCCGCACCGGCCTGCCCGCGCTGCGCACGCGCTGGATCGAGGCGCGCGGCGACACCGAGGTGCTGGCCGACCTCTCCTCCGAATACGGCCGCCAGCAGGCCGCCAACCCCGAACTCGCCACGATGCGCTTCCCCGGCCTGCACCGTACGCCGCGCCGCGCCAAGGCGGGCATGAACGTCAGCCAGATGCACTATGCGAGGAAGGGCATAATCACGCCGGAGATGGAGTTCATCGCCATCCGCGAAAACAACAACCGCGCCGCCTACCTGGAATCGCTGAAAGCCTCCGGCCCGATGGGCGAGAAGCTTGCCGCGCTGATGAACCGCCAGCATCCGGGGCAGAACATCGGCGCCAGCCTGCAGAACGAGATCACCCCCGAATTCCTGCGCAGCGAAAACGCCCGCGGCCGCGCCATAATCAGATAGGAACAGCGAC
>JAIBFE010000384.1 GCA_019459705.1 Thiobacillus sp.
CCCCGTCCGGTACCCGCGGGCGCGGGCGCCGATGCCGATGGTGGGAATCGTCAGTGCCTCGGTGACGATTTTCGCCAACGCGGCCGGCACCATCTCCAGCACGATCAGCCCGGCACCGGCGGCTTCCAGTGCTTGCGCATCGGCTATCAGTTGCGCCGCGGCAGTGTCCTCGCGTCCCTGCACCCTGTAGCCGCCGAGCTGGTTGACCGACTGCGGCAAGAGGCCGACGTGCGCGCACACCGGAATGCCGCGTTGCGTAAGAAACGCGACCGTCTCGACCATCACCGCGCCGCCTTCCAGCTTGACCATGTGCGCGCCGGCCGCCATCAGCCGCGCAGCGGCGGCAAACGCGCGTTCGGGCGAGGGCTGGTAGCTGCCGAAGGGCAGGTCGGCGACGATGAAGGCGCGCTCGGTGCCGGCGGCGACACAGCGCGTGTGATAGGTCATTTCGGCGAGCTTCACCGGCAGCGTCGAGGCATGGCCCTGCACCACCATGCCGAGCGAATCGCCGACCAGCAGCACCTCGACCCCGGCAGTATCGAGCACGCGTGCGAAGCTGGCGTCGTAGCAGGTGAGCACGGTGATCTTCTCGCCGCGTTCGCGCATGGCCTTGAGGGTGGTCAGGGTGAGGCCCATCTCACACCGCCCGGCTGAAGAACTCGCGCGGGCCGCGCATCTTGCTCATGCGCTCCAGCAGCAGTTCGAAGTCGGCCTCGCTCTGCGCGAAATTGAGGTTGCTGGTGTTGACGATGAGCAGCGGTGCGGCTTCGTAGCGATGGAAAAACTCGCTGTAGCTGTTGGCCAGGCGCTGCAGATAGCCCGCATCCATGCTGCGCTCATACTCCACGCCGCGCCGATTGACGCGTTCCTGCAGCGCGTCGATAGGCGCCTGCAGATAGATCACCAGGTCGGGCGTCGGCGCCTGCGGGGCGAGGTCGGCGTACACCTTCTGGTACAGCTCGAATTCGTCGTCGTCGAGATTCAGCCGCGCAAACAGCATGTCCTTGTCGATCAGGAAATCCGACACCGTGCCGGCGCGGAACAGGTCGCCCTGCGCCAGGTCGCGCAGCTGGCGCGCGCGGTCGAACAGGAAATGCAGCTGGGTCGGCAGCGCGTAGCGTTTCGGTTCCTGGTAGAAGCGCGGCAGAAAAGGGTTGTCGCTGGCGTTTTCCAGCAGGGTGTCGGCACCCATGCGTTCGGCCAGCTTGTGGGTGAGGCTGGTCTTGCCGGCGCCGATCGGCCCCTCGATGACAATGTAGCGGTAACGGTCCAGACTCATGCGTTGACGGCGGTGGCAGGGGGCGGGAGGACGGTCACGCTCTGGTTAGCGCAGGCGGCCAGCCAGTCGGCGGCGCGGCCGCGGCCGGGGATCACGGTGTCGGGTGCGACTTCCAGCAGCGGCAGCAGCACGAAGCCGCGCTCGGTCATGCGCGGATGCGGCAGCGTCAGTCCTTCTTCATGGAAATGCGCGCTGCCATACAGCAGCAGGTCGAGATCGAGCGTGCGCGGTGCGTTGCGGAAGCTGCGCTCGCGGCCGTGGCGGTGTTCGATGTCGAGCAGGGCGGCGAGCAGCGCGCGCGGCGCCAGCGTGGTTTCCACCTGCGCCACCGCGTTGATGAAGTCGGGCTGGTCGACGTAGCCGACCGGTGCCGAGGCGTACAGGCTGGAGCGCGCAAGCAGCCGGGTACCGGGCAGGCGGTCGAGCTCAGCGAGCGCGTATTCCACCTGTGCCGCCGGATCGTTGAGGTTGGCGCCCAGCCCTATGGTGGCCAGGATTGTCATGCAGACGGCGCCTCGCCGGCCGCTTCACCCGGCTTCCTGCGCTTGCGTTTCCTGCGCGGTTTGGGTGCGATGTCAACCAGCAGCATGGTCGCGCGCTCGTCATCGCTGACTTCCTGGAAGCGCGTCCACCAGTCGCCGAGCTCGGCGGCGACTTCGCCGGATTCGGCGCGCAGCAGCAGGAAGTCGTAGGCGGCACGGAAGCGCGGGTGCTCCAGCAGGCGATACGGACGTTGTCCGCCGCGCTGTTCGAAGCGCGGCTGCAGCGCCCAGATTTCCTTCATCATGCCGTCGTAGCGACGCGGAATGGCGAGCTGGCCGCGCTGCGCGTCGAGCACGTCATCCATCGCCATGAACAGCGCAGGCTGCGGCTTCTCGCCGGCGGCCTCGAGCGCATGCCAGCGCTGCAGCACCTGCGGCCACAGCAGCGTGCCGAACAGGAAGGCCGGCGAGGCCGGTTTGTCCTGCGCGATTCGCATGTCGGTGGTTTTCAGCGCGGCGGTGATGAAGCGCTCGCCGGTGGTGTCGTCCAGGATCGTGTCCAAAAGCGGCAGCATGCCATGGTGCAGGCCCTCGGCGCGCAGCTGGTGGACGCCGCGCAGGGCGTGGCCCGACATCAGCAATTTAAGCGCTTCGTCGAAGATGCGTGCGCGCGGAATGTTGGCCAGTAGCGGCGCCAGCGTGGCCACCGGCTTGCGGGTATCGGGGTCGATGTGGAAGTCGAGCTTGGCGGCAAAGCGCGCGGCGCGCAGCATGCGCACCGGATCTTCGCGATAGCGCGTCTCGGGGTCGCCGATCATGCGCAGCACGCGCTTCTTGCAGTCGGCCACCCCGCCGAAATAATCGTGCACCTCCTCGCGCAGGGGGTCGTAGTACAGCGCGTTGATGGTGAAGTCACGGCGTGCGGCGTCGTCTTCCATGCTGCCGAACACGTTGTCGGACAGCAGGCGGCCGTGTTCGTCGGTCGGACGCTCGTCCTCGTCCTCGGTTTCCTTCTGGCCGTTGGAACGGAAGGTGGTGACCTCGATGGTCACGCGGCCACACATCACATGCACGATCTGGAAGCGCCGTCCGATGATGCGCGAACGGCGGAACAGTCGCCGCACCTCTTCCGGGGTAGCGTCGGTGGCGACATCGAAATCCTTGGGGGTCTTGTTCAGCAGCAGGTCGCGCACCGCGCCGCCGACGACGTAGCCCTTGTAACCCGCCTGTGCCAGGGTTTCGCAGGTTTTCAGCGCTCAGTCGTCGAGCTGGTCGCGGCGGATGCCGTGCTTTGACTGTGGCAGGACCTGGGCGCGGGAGGCAGCGACGCGCGGCTTGCGGCCAAATACTTTATCGATGATGCGACGAATCATGGGATGCGCGAGGGCGAATGTATGCGAAACAGATCGCGATTATACAGGCTGGACTCAAGCCTTCTGCCGCCACAGCGCGGCGCTGCCCGGACCATACAGGGCCTCGAGCGAAGCCGGGGTCAGCAACTCGGCGGGACTGCCCAGCTGCCAGCGGCCGTCGCCGAACAGGAACAGCAGGCGGTCGCAGTGGCAGGCCGCCCAGTTGGGGTCGTGCAGGGTCAGCGCCACCGAGTTGCCAGCGTCGGCTTAGCCGCGTGCCCCCGCCCGCAGCCCGGCCGGATGGGGCGGGTCGAGATGGGTCAGCGGCTCGTCGAGCAGCGCGATGCGCGGCGCCTGCACCGCCAGTTGCGCCAGCCGCGCGCGCTGGCGCTCGCCGCCGGACAGCGTGTCGAGCGGGCGGTGGGCGAGATCGGTCAGTTCCCAGGTGGCGAGGTGCGGCACGAGGTCGGGGGCGGTGCCGAACGGAAAATGGCCGAGCGCGACGAAATCGGTCACGCTGCCGAAGAACCCGCCCTCGTCGCCCTGTGGCAGCAGGCCGATGTGCTGGGCGCGGGTGAGCGGCGGCAGGGCATCGAGCGGCTGGCCGTCGAGCGTGACGCGGCCTTGCGCAGGCGCGGCAAGGCCGGCCAGCACTGTCAGCAGCGTCGACTTGCCGGCGCCGTTGGCGCCGAGAATGCCGAGCACCTCGCCGGGTTCGAGTGCGAGGTCGAGGGACTCGACCAGTGTGCGGGTGCCGGTGTGGAGAGTGAGTTGTTGGGTGGTCAGGCGCATGGCTAAGTTGTTAGCGAGGGCCAACGTTTGAGTTCAGAGGCCGCCGGAGGGCGAAGCCCGTAGGAGACCGGCATCGAAAGGTTATGCCTCACGACGCACCATCCTCGACACGCTCGTAAACGACCGTCGCACGCTCGTGAGGTCGCCATTTCGAGTGGTATTCGAACTCGCTTCGGTGCAGGCCCTCTTGGTTCTCGACGGTCGATTGGTTTGTCTCAAAATCTTCGAGGTGAAAGCCGTCGTGCCACAGCCCAGCGGTACTAATTCGTTTCACGTATACGAGGCTGTCCGGAACCCACGATATCGGGGCGAGAACCTCAAGTAAGCAAATCCCTTCTATGACCACGAATTGAAAGGCACCTTTGAGTTTCTGTAGGTCGCTAGCCAGATAATCCCGCATGATTTTCGACGGATAATCTTGGGCGTCGGCATCCCGATCAATGTAAGTGTCAAGGCTAATTCGGATGCCGCCCAATGACTCCGCTAGCTCGAAGGCTAGCTTTGTCTTGCCAGAGCCCATGAATCCGTCGACACCAACAACATGCTTAGCGGAGCAGGCGGAGTGACGCAGAGCAGATGCAACTGCCTCAACGGTTGGCATAGATGCGGTGTTCGTAGGCAGAGACATAACGTTAATTAGACAGCAATTTATCTGCCGCATTACCCGGCTGCATCTGCCAACTCATGGCCTGCGCAGCAGCCACAACATCATCGGTACACCCAGCAGCGCGGTCAGCACGCCCACCGGCAGTTCGCGCGGCTCGATCACGGTGCGCGCCAGCGCGTCGGCCAGCACCAGCAGGCTGCCGCCGGCCAGCGCGCAGGCGGGCAGCAGGGCGCGGTGGCCGGCAAAACCAAGCTTGCGCAGCGCGTGCGGCACCATCAGGCCGACGAAGCCGATGCTGCCGGCCTGGGCGACGACGAGCGAGGTGCAGGCGCCGGCCAGGGCGAACAGCAGCCAGCGCGTGGGGGCGACGGCGGAGCCCCGCGGGGGGGGGTTCAGCGGCGACAGCTGCAGGACCTGGAGCCGCCGCGACAAGGCCCGCGCGGCGGGGCCGGCCCCCCGCACCCCCCCCCCCCCCCCCGCCGGGGGGGGCGGGC
>JAIBFE010000387.1 GCA_019459705.1 Thiobacillus sp.
CACGCCCCACCAGCGACGTCGCCAGGAGGCTTTGGCATAAGCCAGAATTTGTTGCAGCACTAGATCCATGCGGACGTTCCATCAAAAAGCGCCGCAAAAGGCGGCGCAGACACAATCAGAACAGGCTTTCAGGCACCACCAGCACATCGCCCGGACGCATGTCGACGTTGGCAGAAACGTCGCCACCCTTCAATAGATCGTCCAGACGCACGCCGAGACGCTGCTGCTTGCCGTCCACCGTGCGCAGGATGTAGGCCTTGTTTCCGGCGGCGAAATCGGTGAGCCCACCGACCGAAATCATCAGGTCGATCAGGCTCATCTTTTCACGGTAGTTCAGCGCCTGAGGCTTGGCCGCCTCGCCGACCACGCGAATCTGCTGGTCGAACGGACCGATGCCGCCGGCGACGATGACGGTGACGATGGGTTCCTGGATGTATTTGGCCAGCGCTTTTTCGATGTCGCGCGCCAGCTGGGAGGGGGTCTTGCCGGAAGCCTGGAGATCCTCGACCAGGTTCATGGTCATCTTGCCGTCAGGACGCACCGGGAAGCTGCCGGACACCTCGGGGTTACGCCAGACGAAAACCTGGACCGAATCGCCCGGGCCAACCAGATAATTCCAGTCGTAGCTGCCCGTCTGGGCAGGGGCGGGAGGATAAGTCGGCGTACTGGAACAGCCCGCCATGGCGGCCACGGCCAACACCACGCCTGCGCGCGCGAAATGCTTCTTGATCGTAAACATGTCCACCCTCCCTTATATACAGTTAATCCGCTGGCATTATGCCAGAGCGGATTAAAAATCCAGACTTATTGCCGAAGACTACAAGCAAGCCCCAAGCCAAGCGCCAGCCACCCTGACGGCCTTGATCCACCTTGGCTTGCGTCCTCCTTACGCCATCCGGGACGTCGGCAACCCGACACCGGTGTCGTAAGCCTGTCGTCCGCCGCGGTATCATGCGGCCATGAGTCCTCATGAGATCGACAGCCTCGACATCCTGCGTCTGCGCATCCGCGAGTTCGCCCAGGCGCGTGCATGGGAACGCTACCACACCCCCAAGAACCTGGTGATGGCCCTCTCTGTGGAAGCGGCGGAACTGCTGGAGCCGTTCCAGTGGCTGACCCCGGAGCAAAGCCGGAACCTGAGTGCCGAACAGCACGAAGCAGTGCGCCAGGAAATCGCCGATGTGCTGATTTACCTGACCCGCCTGGCCGACCTGCTCGACATCGACCTGCTCGACGCCGCCGCCGCCAAGCTGGCGATCAACGCACGCAAGTATCCAATCGACAAGGCGCATGGCAACGCCCTCAAATATTCGGCATTCCAACCCAATCAAGACACCCAGAATGACTGACCTGTATTTCAAGCGCCACGTGTTTTTCTGCACCAACCAGCGCGAGGACGGCGCCAAATGCTGTGGCGCCGCCGGCGGCCAGGCCATGCGCGACTACCTGAAGAAGAAGGTCAAGCATGCCAACATGAACGGCGAAGGAAAATGCCGCATCAACAGCGCCGGCTGCCTCGACCGCTGCGACGAAGGCCCGCTGCTGGTCGTCTACCCGGAAGGCGTCTGGTACACCTATGTCGACGAGGCCGATATCGACGAAATCTTCGAGGTCCACCTCAAGCAGGGGCGTATCGTCGAACGCCTGCAACTGAAGTGAAGCGACCGAGCGGAGCGGCCCGATGAAACGTTACAAGCTGCGCATTCCCGTTTCAGTGGGCAAGCTGGAAACCGTGATCGACGACCCCGAGACCGACCGCCGCGGCCTGCTGCTGGTTGCCCACCCGCATCCGCTGCACGGCGGCAGCCTCGACAACAAGGTGGTGACCACGCTCGCCAAGGCCGCCAACGAAGCCGGCTGGGTCAGCGTGCGGCCGAATTTCCGCGGCGTCGGCATGAGCGATGGCGCATTCGACGCTGGCGTCGGCGAAACCGACGACCTGCTTGCAGTCGCGCGCTTCGTCGAAGCCAGTTACCCCGGCCTGCCGTGGGCGCTGGCCGGATTCTCGTTCGGCGCCTTCGTGCAGCACCGCCTGCGCCAGGAGCTCCATGCCAAGCGCCTGATCCTGGTCGCGCCGGCCGTCACCATGTATGAGTTCGACCCGGTACCTGAAGATACCGTGGTGATTTACGGCGATGCCGACGAACTCATTCCGCCCGCCGCGATCCGCCTGTGGGCGGAACAGCAGCAGCTTGCGGTGAAAGCCATTCCCGAGGCCGGACACTTTTTCCACGGCAAGCTGAAGGAACTGAAACAGGCGTTTCTGGAGGCCTGCCCGTGCTGAGCGTACACGGCCTGACGAAAAAATATGGCGACACCGAAGTGGTGCGCAGCCTCGACCTGCACGTGCGGCGCGGCGAATGCTTCGGCCTCCTGGGGCCCAACGGCGCTGGCAAGACCACCACGCTCAGACTGCTGCTGGGCCTGATCGAACCCGATGCCGGCACGATCGAGCTCGCCGGCATCGCAGTGCCTCAGCACGCACGCGAAGCACGCATGAAAGTCGGCGTGGTGCCGCAGATGGACAATCTCGACCCGGACTTTTCGGTGCGCGAGAACCTGCTCGCCTATGGCCGCTATTTCGGCATGGAGAAGGCCGCCATCGCCGCACGCGTTCCGGAGCTGCTTGAATTTGCCGGACTCGCCAGCAAGGCCGACGCGCAGATCGCACAGCTGTCGGGCGGCATGAAACGGCGCCTCACGCTGGCCCGCGCGCTGGTGCACGACCCCGACATCCTGTTTCTCGACGAGCCCACCACCGGCCTCGACCCGCAGGCGCGCCATCTGATCTGGCAGGGCCTGCGGCGACTGATTGCCGATGGCAAAACCATCGTGCTGACCACGCACTTCATGGACGAGGCCGAGCGGCTGGCTGATCGGCTTGCCATCCTCGACCATGGCAGGATCGTCGTCGAAGGCGCACCACGCGCACTGATCGAATCGCACATCGAACCCGCCGTGGTCGAAGTCTATGGCGAAGGGCTGGAAGGCTGGACGCGCGATCACGCGGGGCAAGTCTGCCAGCGCTTCGAATCGGTCGGCGAGACGCTGTTCTGCTACACCCACGATGCCGACAGCGTCATCGGCGCGCTGAAACCGGCGACGACACTACGCTATATCCACCGGCCGTCGAACCTGGAAGATGTGTTTCTCAAGTTGACCGGGAGGGATCTGCGTGACTAAGCATCTACGCCTGCCTCAGCTGTCCTGGCGCTTCATCCCGGTGTGGCAGCGCAACTACCTGGTGTGGAGGAAGCTCGCCATCCCCTCCATCCTCGGCAACTTGGCCGACCCCATGCTCTACATGCTGGGTCTGGGCTACGGCCTCGGCAGCCTGTTGCCGGATGTCGGCGGCATGCCCTACCTGACCTTCCTCGCTGCCGGCACCGTGGCCTACAGCACGATGAACGCCGCCACCTTCGAGTTGCTGTTTTCGAGCTTTTCCCGCATGCACGTGCAGCGCACCTGGGACGCCATCATGAACGCGCCGCTCACGCTCGACGACGTCATGCTGGGCGAACTCACCTGGGCGGTGGCGAAAAGCCTGCTGTCCGGGGTGGCGATTCTGGCGGTGATCT
>JAIBFE010000391.1 GCA_019459705.1 Thiobacillus sp.
GCCCGGTGTAGACAGGGGCTCCAGCTCGAGATCGCCCTCGACCCGGTTGCTGGACTCAGACTTGTCCGCATGGCCGGCTTCGGCCTGTTTCAGCGCTTTGAGCAGCAGGCTCACCCCACGCTCCGTCTACGTGTGCCGGACTTGATCATGGCGCATTCCGTGCACTGGGAAGCAGTCGCTGGAACTGGCGCAACTCATCGCTTTCCAGCGTGGAGTTGGAGACGACGATGGGGCGCAGAAAGATCACCAGCTCGGTCTGGCTGTTGATACGTTCGTGTTGGCCGAATACGGCGCCGATGCCTTCCGGGCGTGAGAGGGCTGGTATTCCATCGCGGGCATTGTTGTTGTCGTCCTGGATCAGGCCGCCGAGGATCACGGTCTGGCCGCTGCGGATTTGCAGCAGCGATTCCATTTCGCGTACCTGGATGACCGGGACGCTGTTGGTGACGCCGGCCGTTTTGAGGTCGGGGTTGGGATCCTGCACCGTGCCGACCTGGCGCGAGATGGTGGGGCGCACGGTGAGCGAGACCATGCCGTTTTCATTGATCTGGGGCAGCACCGACATGACGATGCCGACCGGCACGGTTTGCGGCGTGGTGGTGAAGGTTGTGGTCGTATTGTTGGCGTTCTGGTTGGTGTCGGCCTTGACGGTGAAATACACCAGGTTGTTCACCACCTTCAGCAGGGCGGTCTGGTTGTTCAGTGCCATCAGTTTGGGGCTGGACAATACGCGGGTGTTGCCGAAGGATTCCAGCAAATCGATCGCGGCGGTGAAACCGTTGCTGCCTGAGTTGGTGTAGGTGGCCTGGATGAACGGTGTAAGCGTACCCGCCAGCGCGTTGGTGCCGCCGCCGAGTGTATTGATGGTCCAACCGGTGGTGCCTTGCAGCGCTTTCGACCAGTCGATCCCGGCGCGGTATTGGTCCTTGAGGCTGACCTCGACAATCGTCGCCTCGATCAGCACCTGGCGCTGCGCGGACAGCATCACGCGGTCGAGATACTGCTGCACCAGCTCCTGCTGTTTGGCGGTGCCCAGCACGGTGACGGTGCCCGCCACCGGGTTAACCGCCACATCGTACTTGCCATCGCCCACTGGCTGATTGGCAAACGCGGCAGTGAACAGGTTGGCCGCGCCGGCCCCGGCCTTGCTGGCGGCTTCGGCCTGCGACACGCGCTCGGCGCGCGCGAGCTTTTCGGCGTCCAGCCGCGCGGCGCGTTCCTCGCCGCTTTGCGTGACGGCGCGGGTGCCGGCGAGGATGGTGCGGATATTGTCGGCCAGCACCGTCCACAGATCGTTGTTGGATTCGCTGGAAACCGTGGTGGTGGATGAATTGCCGGTTGTCGAGGTGCTGGTGCCGCCGGTTCCGGTGCCGATGCCGCCACCCGTGCTGGCGATCTGCGCGGCTACGCCGACGCTAGACGTGGTGTTGCGCGCCACGTTGACATAGTTGACGGTATAGGTCTTGGCGTAGGGCGTGTCGGGCATGATCGACATCGTGCGGCCGTTCATTTCGTAGCGCAGGTTGGCCTGCCGCGCGATGCGGTCGAGGATGGCGGGCAGTGGCTCTTGCACGGCATTGAGCGAGACGTTTCCGGAAATCCCGGGATGCAGGTCGATGTTGTATTGCGTGTCGCGTGCAATGGAAAACAGCAGATCCTTCACCGGCACGTCATTGACCACCACGGTGTAGGTCGGCACCGGCGCGCTCGGCTTGG
>JAIBFE010000030.1 GCA_019459705.1 Thiobacillus sp.
GCACGGTGTTGCTGATTCTGGCGGTGCTGGTGGCCTTGCCGGCGGTGGGCATCGATCTCACCGTGCTGTCGGTGTTCGGCGGTGCACTCGGCGTGGGCATCGGCTTCGGCCTGCAAAAAGTCGCCAGCAACTACGTGTCGGCATGGGGCGATTGCGCTGCGCTGGATGCGATTCTCGTGGAGCATTTCTCCAGCATTGAGCATTGCTCGTACCTGTACTGCATGGGTACTGACGGCATCCAGATCAGCAACAACGCCGGCCAGCAGGGGATCGTGCCGGGACACCTCGGGCGCGACCGCTCGCAACGCCCGTATATGAAGGAAGCGGTTCCGGCCTGGGGGTTTCTGCTCTCGGATGCGTACATCAGCCTGCTTGAACACCGGCCTTCGCTCACGGCACTTCAGGTCGTGAGTCGGGATTCCCGGACGGTGGGCTATCTCGCGGCCGACTTCGACTTGCGCAATCTGCCGGTGACGTCTGAACTCTACGAAGAGCCCGGTTATTGGCGCCAGATCAAAGGCGACCCGGCGATCCGCAGCACGGTGTTTCAGCAATCCCGTGTGGAAAGTCCGATGGACCGCAATATGGACCGGGCCCTGTCCATCCTGGAGGAACTGCTGACGCAATGCGGCGTGTTTCAATGCCAGATCCACTTTTCCAGCAGCCAGGCCACGATCTGGACCGTGGATGACCCGTTTCGTTATCGCATTCTGGATCATGAGGCCTTGAGCGATCCGGACATCTGTCTGATTTATCCCACTCGCGACTATCCCCCCGATGCCGTGATCCCGCAGAACGACATCAAACTGATTCTGAATGCCCTGAAGTCATTGCGCCTCACCGATCCGACTTTTTATCTGCGCATGGCCTCGATCAACATTTTCAACGGCATGGTGAGCGTGACTTTTTCATGTGACGGCTCACATTACATGCCGCACGTCGAGTTTCTGATGAAGGGCAACTCCTTCTGGTTCGGCGCTTAGCAAGGATCAAATGGGCTGGTGAAAAAGAAGGGACAGATCACGGCTTTTCGGCTTAAAGGGGGGTGGCGTGAGCTGCCCCCCTTTTTGTTTGCACTACCGTGATTAACGGGGCAGACGCGATTAATTTCTGGCGCGGTGGGAAATTGGCCCCATTTACATGGGCTCTATTCGTTAGTCGGATCCTGTCGGCTGTCTGCCGCTGCGGCAGTTGCCTTGCTATGTTCGCTGTCGAACAGAAGATCCGATCGTAATTGCCTATTATGAAAAAGAGTACTCAAGGGGAATTAGCATGCTCGACTATTCGATTCGTCCGCTGCCCTTGATGGTTGATAACCCCACCGGAGAATCCGTATGCCCCTGATTAATTTGGTCGTCGTCTTGATTGTGGTTGGCGTGCTGCTTTGGCTCGTTAACACCTATATCCCCATGGACTCAAAGATCAAACAGATCCTGAATATTGTCGTCGTCATTGTTGTCGTTATATGGCTACTACAGGTATTCGGCGTGATCGGTTCGCTGGGCAACATTCGTATTGGCGGCTGACGCAGCTCCAAGGGGGTTGCTGTCGCCAGCATATGAAGTCATGCCATCCAGACAAATGGGGTCAGATACGATTGATTTCTGGCGCGGCGGGAATTGGAGTCTGACTCCGTTTGTTTTTCCGGTCTGGGCCGGGGTGGCGGCTTTCGTGGCGGGCGCTGCGTTGCTTTTCGTTTGCAAGTAAAAGAGTCAACGGCAAAAAGATCATTGACAACAAATATGAGAACGCCCGGGAGCAGCGACACCGTGGCGAACACGCAACGGGTCATGCCCGATAGTTGGGCGATGACCCGGGATTAAGTAAAGAGCAGAAGGAGCAGAAAATGAAAAAGAGCTACTTGATGATTGCGATATCGATGGCCCTTGTCCAGGGTTGCTATACCGCTCCCCCTTACCAACCATCCAGCTATGGCTCAGGATACCCGGGTGTCAACATCGGTATCAATTATTCGTCGTACCCGGATCTT
>JAIBFE010000039.1 GCA_019459705.1 Thiobacillus sp.
CCCCCGCCCCCCCCCCCCAAACCCCCCCCCCGGGGGGGGGGGGCCCGGCGCTCAGGTTCCCCAGTAATACGGCTGCCTCACCGGCTTCTTTAGCCGAGGCGAGCTGGATCACATGGGTGCCGGGCGCGGCGGCGGCGAGCCAGCGCTGGGTTTGCCGGGCCAGATGGGTCACGTCAGCGGCCGCCGGAGTGGCAGCGGGGGCAGGTGCCTGGCTCGATGTGGAAGCGCTCGCGGGGGGCGAGGCGTCAAGCGGCAGGGCACGCCAGGCGACAAAGCCCAGCAGGCCCAGCGCAGTTGCAAGGCCGGCGCTCAGCCATGCCCAGCGGCGCAATCCCGGTCGTGCGCCTGCGGCAGGGGGATGCATGTCGGCGTCGCCTGCGGCAGCCTCCAAGTGGTCCGGGGTGAGGGTGTGGGTTTGCCCGGCATAGGCCGCCAGCAGGGTTTTGTCGGCCAGTACGTTGATGCGGCGCGACAGCCCGCCGGAAAGCTGCGTCATGCGGGCAATGAGCGCGGGCGCGAACAGATCGGGGCCGCGATAGCCCGCCACCGCCAGTCGTGCACGCAGGTAATCGGCCACTTCGGCTTCCGCCAGCGGCGACAGGTTCAGGCTCAGGGTGATGCGGTCCTTCAGTTGGCGGATACGCGGGTCGGCCAGCTGCGCGTCGAGCTCGGGCTGGCCGAACAGCACAATTTGCAGCAGCTTGTCGGTTGCTGTTTCCAGATTGGTCAGCAGCCGCAGAAATTCGAGGTTGTCGAGTGCGATGCCCTGCGCTTCCTCCACGAACACCACCACGCGCCGTCCTGCCGTGTGGCGCGCCAGCAATGCGGCGTTCAGTTGCGCCAGCCTGGCCTGGCGGCCGCTTTCGGGCGCGTCGATGCCGAGGTCGGCCAGAATGGCCGCCAGCATGTCGTCGGGTGCAAGCGTGGGGTTGCCGAGATACACGCTGTCGACGCTGTCCGGCAACTGCGCCACCAGCTTGCGGCACAGCATGGTTTTGCCGCTGCCGACTTCGCCCACCACCTTGATGATGCCTTCGCCCTGACCGATGGCGTAGAGCAGCGCGGCGAGCATTTCCCCGCGCTGCCCGCCGGCATACCAGTACTCGGTATTCGGCGTGATGCGGAAGGGCGCTTCTTTCAGACCGAAATAGTCGAAGTACACGGAGGAGGCTTATTCGGTTCCGTAAGTCTGCATGCGGCTATACAGGGTAGTTCGGTTGATGCCGAGCAGCTTGGCCGCTTGCGACAGGTTGCCGTGGGTCATGTTGAGCGCAGCCTCGACGTAGGCTTTTTCCCACTGGCGCAGCGTGACGTCGAGGTTGAAATTCGCCAGCGTCTGCAGCTGCTTGCGCGCCAGTTCGATCAGCGCCTTGCCGTCGCTGGCGAGGGGGATTTCCTGCGGGTAGGCCTGGTCGGTGTCGAGTTCGGATTCAAGCTGCTGCGCGTTCACCGCCATGCCGGGATATTTGGTGGTCAGGCGGATGGCGATGTTGCGCAGTTCGCGTACGTTGCCGGGGAAGTGATAGTCCTCCCACATCTGCTGCGCGCGCGAGTCGAGCGAGAACGGCTGGTTTTTGGCTTCGCGGGCGTAGAAATCGCGGAAGTGATTGAGCAGGGTGAGCTTGTCCTGGCCCATTTCGCGCAGCGGGGGCACCGCAATCGAGAAGACTGACAGCCGGTGGTAGAGGTCGGCGCGGAAGCGACCGGCCTTGATTTCGGCGCGCAGGTCGCGGTTGGTGGCGGTGACCACACGGGCATTCGAAAAACGCGGCTGGGTTTCGCCCACGCGCTGGTATTCGCCGTTTTCCAGCACGCGCAGCAGCTTGGCCTGCAACTCGAGCGGCAGTTCGCCGATTTCGTCGAGGAACAGTGTGCCGTTTTCGGCTTCTTCGAAATAGCCGGCGCGCGCGCTGGTCGCGCCGGTGAAGGCGCCTTTGGCATAGCCGAACAGCGTGGGCTCGACCAGCGTCGGCGAAATCGCCGCGCAGTTGAGCGCCAGGTAGGGCTTGCTGGCCCGCGGCGACAGCTGGTGCAGGCTGGAGGCGACGCGCTCCTTGCCGCTGCCGGATTCGCCTTCAATCAGCACCGGGAAGGGGGCGGCCGCGTACTGCTTGATCTGCTCGCGCAGCTTGTCCATCGCCGGGCTTTCGCCAACGATGCCGGAGTCCTTGGCAGGGGCAGGCGCCTTGTCGGCACTGCGCTCGGCATCCTGCACCAGCAGGGCGTTGAACAACAGGGATTTCAGCCGCTCGGGTTCGCAGGGCTTGGCAACGAAGTCGATCGCGCCCAATGCGCGCGCATGGCGTGCGTTGGCTTCGTCACTCTGGCCCGAGAGCACCAGGATCTTGATGCTGGGCGAGATGCCCAGCAGGTCGGCGATCAGGGCAAAGCCTTCGTCGGGCTTGTGCGGATGCGGCGGCAGGCCTAGATCCACCAGCGCCAGTTGCGGCGGTTCGTCCAGCTGCATCATCAGGCTTTTCACCTGGGCGCGCGACTCGGCAGCCGAGATTTCAAAGTCCTTGCTCAGGACATAGGTGAGCGTATCTGAAATCAGCGGGTCGTCATCGACGATCAGCAAACTTGGTTTGTTGGTTTGGGACACATATCCTCCAGGTCCAATGGTGCCGCGACCGCGTCTACTCCTGATGGAGAGATGGATTGTTGTGCGCGTGTCGGGTTTTCGACGATTGTGCCAGAGACCCGGTGAAAGTTAAACCAGGACGGACAGATCAATGGAGGGGGCGCTGCAGACGGGGGGCAGCGCCGGGGGATGCGGACGTCAGCTGCTCACGGGCTCGACCGCCACGCGCATCCAGCCTTCACTGCGTTCAAGCGGGTTGCCCAAGGCGATGAACTTGTGCTCCGTCACGCCGTGGACCTGGAACACCTTGCCGGGCGAGAAGTGGACGGGGTCGATGATCACGCTGTCGGTACCGCCACTGCCGGCCAGCCACAGGCCGGGGTGGGGCAGGGTGGCGCCGCTGTTGTCGAACCCATTCACCGTATAGCCCGGCGTGGCGGTGTCGTACAGCATGGCCAGCGTGGGCGTTTCGACCAGGGTCTCGATGCCGACCGAACTGGTGTCGTCGTTGACGCGCGACAGGCGTCGCACGATGCCGATTTGCCATTGGCTGGCGTCATGCGATTTGATGCCGATCAGCGCACCCACGCGCAGCCAGTCCTTGTCGCGCGATTCGACTATGGCGCCATAGCCGCATTCGCTTTCGTCGTGCATGACCCAGCGCTCGACGTCAGGCGAACTTGGGATGACAGGCATTTGCATGTGCGAGACGCGCTCGCGGGTGCGATCGGTGATGAAGCCGTATACCGCCACATCATCGGCCTCGTTGTAGTTGAGTCCGGTGCCATAGGGCGACACGCCGGCGGGGAGGTCGGCGGCCTTGATCTGGCCGACAATGGCGTTGATGCCGTGCGTCACATCAAGCAGTCGTTTGATCGACTCGCGCGGGGCGCGCCGCTGTTCACGTGCAGCCAGTGAAGCCCACTGATGCTGGAGGTATTCGAGGAGTTCCAGGCTTTCGCTGGTACGGGCGGTTTCGGTCAGGCCCAACTGTGCGGGCGGGGTGCCTTCCTGCAGGGCGCTGCGCAGTTCATGCAGATTTTGCAGCAGGTCTGCCGTTGCCCAGAAACGCAGGGGCTTGTCGGTATCGGGCTTGCGCACACGGCGCGGACCGTGGTCGGCCGACAGGTCAACAACAAAATTATGAATGTTGGCATCCAGTCGGTTATCCAACTGGAGCATTCCATGCCAGCCGCACAGCCAGTGATCGAGCAGGTCGAGCTGCTTGGGATAGAGCGTGCCGGAATCGGCCAGATTCAGCATCAGAATATGCAGATAGGCGGTTTCGCAGCTGCAATCGGATTCGTCGTCGGGGTAGGCCCGCTGGGACTGGCGCTGGAAGTTCTCGCTTTCGGCGATGCGGTACAGATTATGCAGACGCAGCCAGAGTTTCTCGCTTGCCGGCAGATAACGGATTGCGCGCCATTTCAGCAGCTGGCCAAAGGCCTGGAGGGCGCGCAGGGTAATCAGCGGAATCACGGCATCCAGCGAATTTTTGCCCGATTCGCGGGAAAGGTGCAGCACAAAACTGTGATAGCCACGAGCGGTTTCCCAATGCAGGCCGTACACGGCATGCCAGAGCTGGCTCTCCACCGGGCGCGACATGCGCGGATTGCGCAGGTACTGGCGCACCAGCGTGTCCTGCAGGTCGCGCGACTTCTCGTCCAGCAGCATGAAGATGGCCAGACGATCCTTCGTGTATTGCGTCGAATTCTCGTTGAAGCGCTTGAGTTCCTTGAAGATGGCTTGCTGGCATTTGAACGCGTCACCGATCGGCAGGTTTTCAAGCCATCGTGTCGCAGTCTTGATATCCGTCAGCGGATCATCGTTCCGTTTGCCGAAAGGCGTGAGTCGGGCGATTCCCGATGCAAATTTGTCGGCCAGTGAGTTCATGGTGTCAGGTTATGGGGGGAACACGTGTTCACTTTACGGTTGCTACAGCAAATTCTGTACCCGCCAATCAGGCCAGCTTGTTCCGTACCCAGGCCTGGACCGAGGCGAGCGCAGCCGGCAGTTGCCCTGGCTCGCTGCCACCCGCCATCGCCATGTCCGGCTTGCCGCCGCCCTTGCCGCCGACCTGGGTGGCGACATGGTTGACCAGCTCGCCGGCCTTGATCCTGCCGGTGACGTCGGGCGTCACCGCGGCGATCAGGCTGACCTTGCCGTCGGCCACCGTGCCCAGCACCAGCGCGCACGACTTCAGCTTGTCGCGCAGCTTGTCGGCGGTTTCGCGCAGCGCCTTGGCGTCGACGCCGTCGAGCTGCGCCGCCAGCACACGCACACCGTTGATATCGGCGGCCTGCTGCACCAGCTCGTCGCCCTGGCTGGAGGCGAGCCTGGATTTCAGGCGGTCGAGCTCCTTTTCCAGCGCGCGGCTGTGTTCCATGAGCTGCGTCACGCGCGCGGGGGCCTCAGCGGGGGTGGCCTTGACCTGGTGCGCTATCACGCCGAGGTTCTTCTCAGTTTCGCCGAGGTAGGCGAGCACGCCGGTGCCGGTGGTCGCCTCGATCCGGCGGATACCTGCCGCGACACCGGTTTCCAGCAGGATCTTGAACGCACCGATGTCGCCGGTGCGTGTCACGTGGGTGCCGCCGCACAGTTCCCGCGAAGTCCCGATGTCGAGCACCCGCACCTCGTCGCCGTATTTTTCGCCGAACAGCATCATCGCGCCGGTCTTCTGCGCCTCATCGATCGGCATCACCCGCGCCTGCGTCGCCGTGTTGGCGAGGATTTCCGCGTTGACGCGCGCTTCCACCTCGCGGATCTGCACGTCCGTCATCGGACTCGGCTGCACGAAGTCGAAACGGGTCTTGTCGGCGTCCACCAGCGAACCCTTCTGCTGCACGTGCTCGCCCAGCACCTCGCGCAATGCCTTGTGCATCAGGTGGGTGACCGAGTGGTTGCGCATGGTGCGGGCGCGATTGTCTTCGTCGACGCGCGCGAGCACGGCATCGCCGACTGCCAGCGAGCCGGTTTTCACCACGCCGTGGTGGCCGGACACCTGCGCCTGGATTTTCTGGGTGTCTTCCACTTCGAACACGCCGTGGGTGCTCTGCAGCACGCCGTGGTCGCCGGCCTGGCCACCGGATTCGGCATAGAAGGGCGTGTGGTCAAGCACGACCACGCCGAGCTCGCCTTCCTTGAGTTCATTGACGGCGGCACCGTCCTTGTAGAGCGCGAGTACGGTCGCGTCGTGCGTCAGGGTGTCGTAGCCGTGGAAGGTGGTCGCCGCGCCCGAATAATCGAGCCCGGCGCCGAGCTTGAACTTGCCGGCAGCGCGCGCCTGGTTCTTCTGCCGCTGCATCGCGGCATCGAAGGCTGCGGTGTCGACGCTGACGCTGGCCTCACGGCAGATGTCGGCGGTGAGGTCCAGAGGAAAACCGTAGGTGTCGTGCAGCTTGAACGCCAGTTCACCGTCGAAGGTGCCACCAGCGGGCAGCGTTATGAGCGTGGTTTCGACGATGCCCCTGCCGTCCTCGAAGGTCTCCAAGAACCCCTCCTCTTCCTGTCGCAGGATATCCATGACACGCGTCTGCGCCTTGGTCAGTTCTGGGTAGGCCTCGCCCATCACCGCAACGAGATCCGGCACGATGCGGTGGAAGAAAGCGGCGCGCGCGCCCAATTTGTAACCATGGCGGATGGCGCGGCGGATGATGCGGCGCAGCACGTAGCCGCGCCCTTCGTTGCCGGGGATGACGCCGTCGACGATGAGGAAGGAGCAGGCGCGGATGTGGTCGGCGATGACCTTGAGCGAGTTGTTCGCCAGATCGGTTGTATTCGTTTCGCGCGCGGCGGCGGCGATCAGCGCCTGGAACAGGTCGATCTCATAGTTGGAATGCACGTGCTGCATCACCGCGGAGATGCGCTCCAGTCCCATGCCGGTGTCGACCGAAGGCTTGGGCAGCGGATGCATCGTGCCCGCCTCGTCGCGGTTGAACTGCATGAACACGTTGTTCCAGATCTCGATGTAGCGGTCGCCATCTTCTTCGGGGCTTCCCGGAGGCCCACCATAGATGCCTTCGCCGTGGTCGTAGAAGATCTCGGTGCAGGGGCCGCAGGGGCCGGTGTCGCCCATCGCCCAGAAATTGTCGGAGGCGTAGCGCGCGCCCTTGTTGTCGCCGATGCGGACGATGCGCTCCTTGGGCACGCCGATGTCGTGGTGCCAGATGTCGTAGGCCTCGTCGTCCTCGGCATAGACCGTGACCCACAGCTTCTCGGTCGGCAGTTTCAAAACCTGCGTCAGGTACTCCCAGGCGTACTTGATCGCGTCCTGCTTGAAATAGTCACCGAAGCTGAAGCTGCCCAGCATCTCGAAAAAGGTGTGGTGGCGCGCGGTGTAGCCGACGTTTTCCAGGTCGTTGTGCTTGCCGCCGGCGCGCACACAGCGCTGAGACGACACCGCGCGGGTGTAGCCGCGCGTGTCCTGGCCGGTGAACACGTCCTTGAACTGCACCATGCCGGCGTTGGTGAACAGCAGGGTCGGGTCGTTGCCCGGCACCAGCGGGCTGGAGGGGACGACGGTGTGGCCCTTGGAGGCGAAGAAATCAAGGAAGCTTTGGCGGATGGCGCTGCTTTTCATGGTGTTGGTATGGATTCGTGCGTGAACGTCGGACAATAAAGCATTGTATCCGTTAAAGTTCCGCCCTTACAGGCGGCAGGGACAGGGAATATGGATGAGGCGGATGTCATCGCGGCGATGCGTGAATGGATCGAGAAGGCGGTCATTGGGCTGAACCTGTGCCCGTTTGCCAAGGCGGTCTACGTGAAAAACCAGGTGCGCTATGTCGTAAGCCGGGCGCCGCATCTGGATGGCTTCCTGGATGACCTCGACCGCGAGCTGGATTTTCTCGCTGCCGCCGATCCCGATGAGGTCGATACCACGCTGCTGATCCATCCCACGCTGCTGCCGGATTTCCTTGATTTCAACGATTTCATGCAGCTGGCCGAAGCTGCGGTGGGCGAGCACGGGCTGGACGGCGTGCTCCAGGTCGCCAGCTTTCACCCGCAATTCCAGTTCGATGGGACGGACCCCGACGACATCGGCAACTTCACCAACCGGGCGCCGTTCCCCACCCTGCACCTACTGCGGGAAACCAGCATCGAGCGCGCGGTGGCCGCCTTCCCTGAAGCCGAGACGATATACGAGCGCAATATCGAGACGCTGCAGCGGCTCGGGATTGCGGGCTGGCGGGCCCTGTGGCACAAACCCTGAATAACGTCCTGGCACGGATTGCTGCCATCAGATGGCCTGTCTCTAGAGTCTGATCGCCATCGCCTTCACGCGGGCTGCAGACGTAAAAAAGGGGCGCAAGCCCCTTTTTTACGTCGCGATCAGTGCGTTCAGGACACGCCACCCTTGTAGCCGGCGATACCCGGGTTGGATTTGCCGACGCCGACGATTTTCGGTTCGTTCAGTTTCAGGCCCTTGATCACCTTCTTGTCGCGCAGGTAGCTGGCGACAACGTCCCAGATCGGCTCGCCGGTCGCGCCTTCTGCCACCGGCGCCCAGCCCGCGACCTTGTAGGTCTTGTTGGCGACTACCGGCTTGCCCTTGATGGTCATGCGGGTGATCCGGCTGCCGATCTTGGCGTTGGGGGCAATGGTGTACTCGATGCCGCCCACGCGCACCATGTCGCCGCCCTGCTGGTAATAGGGGTCGGCATTGAACAGGTTGTCGGCGACGTCTTCCATGATGGTCTTGATCATCTCGCCGCTCATGTTGGTGAGCGTGGTCTGCGGGTAGGTGATCGCGGTCTGGTCCATCAGGCGCTCCATCGTGATGGGGTCGCCCGGCAGCAGCGTGGTGCCCCAGCGGAAGCCCGGCGAGAAGGCTGCGTCCGCGCCCTTGACGTCCATCATCGCGTCGACCAGCAACTGGTCCCAGGTGCCGTTGAAGTTGCCGCGGCGATACAGGAAGTCGTCGGTGACGGCGAGCGTCTCGCTGAGCTTCTGCTCGTACGGCGCGCGCACTTTCTTGATGTAGGCATCCATCGCCGGATCGGCCGGCAGCAGGTTGGAGAACACCGGCAGCAGGCGGTACTTGTAGCTCTGCACCTTGCCGCCGCGCACGTCGAAGTCCATCACGCCAAGGAACTTGCCGTTGGAACCGGCGTTGGTCACCAGGGTGATGCCCTTGGCGTTCTTGACCTGGACCGGCTGCGGCACGCCGTCGTGCGTGTGGCCGCCGAAGATGGCATCGATGCCGGTGACGCGGCTGGCCATCTTGAGGTCGACGTCCATGCCGTTGTGCGACAGCACGATCACGACCTTGGCACCGTTGGCCCGCGCCTCATCCACCCATTTCTGCATGCCATCGTCGCGGATGCCGAAGCTCCAGTCGGGCACCATATGGCGCGGGTTGGCGATCGGGGTGTAGGGGAAGGCCTGGCCGAGGATGGCGACCTTCACGCCGCTCATTTCCTTCATCACATAGGGCTTGAACACCTGGTCGCCGAAGTCGTTGGTGACGACGTTCTGTGCGACGAAGTCCACGCCGGCATTCTTGAAATCCTTGTTGACGATTTCCATCATCCGTTCGGCGCCGAAGGTGGCTTCCCAGTGTGACGTCATGACGTTGACGCCAAGCTGGATGCAGGCGTCGACCATGTCCTGTGCATTGGTCCACAGCGAGGTGGCCGAGCCCTGCCAGGTGTCGCCGCCATCGAGCAGCAGGGCGCCGGGACGTTGCGCGCGCATCTTGTCGACCAGGGTCTTCAGGTGGGCGAAGCCGCCGACCTTGCCGTACCCCCGGGCGGGTTCGGTGAAGTCGAGGTAGCTGAAGGCATGAGCTTCGGCGCTGCCGGGCTTGATGCCGTACTGCTTCAGCAGATGCTGGCCGACGATGTGCGGCGCCTTGCCGACGGAGGCACCGACGCCCAGGTTGACGTTGGGCTCGCGAAACCACACTGGCAACAGCTGGGCGTGGCAGTCGGTGAAATGCAGGAAGGAGACGTTGCCGTGGCGCGGCACGTCATAAAAACTGGCCGGGGCGTTGCCGGCCAGCGCGGACTTGCTGTCCAGCGCCATGCCGGATGCGGCGGCGACGGCGAGCAGTTGCAGAAACTCGCGGCGGTTCATGTGCATGGAACTCTCCTCGGAAATAAGTGATGCTGGCTTTTTTCAGTATTGTCGATTTTAGTGCATTGCCCGTAAATAGTAGCTCCGGCTCATGGTGTCTGGGATATATGCGGGTGAGCGAAGAAGAAAAAGCCCGGTCACCCGGGCTTTTTCACGCAGCGTGTCAGCTAATTGTTTATTTGCGGAACACCGAAGCTTTCATCGGCAGGCCGTTGGACAACGCGGAGTGGAAGTACTCCAGGTTGTTCATCGTGCTGCCACCTTGCGGCGGTGGGACCGCACGCACCTGCTGGAAGCAGCCCTGATAGCGCTGCTGCAGCGTCACCAGGTTGTCACCGCCGCGGAAGACCGGCCAGTGCACGGCGTGGCCCACGGCAGGCGAGATCAGCTCGGAACGCAGACGGGTGCCGGCGTTCTGCACGTGGCAGCTGGCACAGGCGAAGTTGAGCTGGCCCTTGCGGGTGAAGAAGGATTTCTTGCCATCCTCATACGCGGCCATCGCCTTGGGGCCTTCGACCTTGATGTTCATCAGCATGCCGTCCGACAGCGCGCGCATGTAGGCGGTCAGCGTGCCCATGGTCTTCATGTCATTGACCTTGAGCGCTTCTTCACCGTTGGCGGTGCGGCAGTCGTTGATCGCGTCCTGCAGCGTCACGACCTTGCCCTTGGCTTCATCAAACATGGGGTAGTTGCCGGCGATCTGCTTGCCGCCATTGGGGAGGCAGCTGGCGTAGGTCTTGCCGTTCTTGAACGGGGTTTCCCACATCTTGCGGCCGGCCTCGACCTGCGAATCAAAAGGCGGGAATTCCATGATCGCGTCGTACTGCGCCTTGCTGTCTGCATCGAATGCCAGCGCACCATAGACGTAATCTGCAAGCTTCACGTTGGGATATTTGTCCGTGTAGTACTTGATCA
>JAIBFE010000060.1 GCA_019459705.1 Thiobacillus sp.
GAATCCAGGGCTGGCGTCGTTACGCATCGGCAGGACAACACCCCGCGCGCATGCCAGGCGGAACCCTGTCAGGGAACTTTCAGCTGCGCGATGCGACGGACGTGTCTGCGGATTTGGTGCTGGGGGTGTAGTCCCAGTGGCGCTTCCAGGCGCCGACGACGAGGTTGGGGTATTCCGGGCGGCCCAGGCTGCCGTTGTAGCGGCCCAGCGCGCGGTACAGGTCACCGCGTTCGATATCGATGTAGTGACGCAGGATCAGCGCGCCGTAGCGCAGATTGGTGCGCAGCTGGAAAAGGTTATGGTCAGGATTGCCGATGGCCTTGACCCAGAACGGCATCACCTGGGTGTAGCCGCGCGCCCCCACCGGCGAGACGGCGTATTTGCGGAAACCGCTCTCGACCTGGATCAGCCCGAGCATGAGTTGTGGGTCGACCCCCGCGCGTGAAGCTTCCCAGTGAAGGGTAGTGAGGAATTCCAGCCGTTCGGCTTCGTCCGGCATGCGCTTGGCGAGCCGGCGCGACATGTCCTTCAGCCAGGCCGCCTCGTCGGCGACGTTGCGGAATGCGGTACGGGTCACTGCGGTGTCGGCCAGCGCACGCTGCAGCGACGAGCGCACATTGGCGGACATCGCCTCTTCGCGCTGTCCGCCCGCCTGCGCGGGATGGCTCAGCAACAGGGCGGCGAGCAGCAGGCCGATGTGCGTTGTTTTTTTCATGTCAGCGTTCCAGCAATCCTGTCAAAAATTTCGGTGCGTCAGCCAGCGCGATTTTTTGCGGTTCGCCGCTTTCGCCCGCTTCTGCCCGGCGCGGCTGATATTCGATCACGCCGTCTTTCAGGCCACGCTCACCCACCGTGAGGCGATGCGGGATGCCGATCAGTTCGGCATCGGCAAACATCACCCCGGGGCGCTCGTCGCGGTCGTCCAGCAGCACGTCTAATCCGGCTGCAGAAAGTTCAGCATACAACTTATCGGCGGCGGTTTTAACCATTTCGCTCTTGCCATAGCCGATTGCCACGATCACCAGCAAGAACGGTGCCATCGCCTTCGGCCAGATGATGCCTTTCTCGTCGTGGTTCTGCTCGATGGCCGACGCCACGATGCGCGACACGCCGATTCCGTAGCAGCCCATTTCCATCGCCTGCGCCTTGCCGGCCTCGTCGAGATAGGTGGCGTTCATCGCCTGCGAATACTTGTTGCCGAGCTGGAACACGTGGCCGACCTCGATGCCGCGGCACAGCTGAAGCGAGCCCTTGCCGTCGGGGCTGGGGTCGCCGGGCATCACATTCCTGATATCGGCCACCACATCCGGTTCCTGCAGGTCGCGGCCGAAATTGACGCCGGCCAGGTGGAATTTCGGCTTGTTTGCGCCGCAGACGAAATCGTTCATCGCGGCGACCGTGCGGTCGGCAATAACCTTGATTTTGGCACGGTCGATGCCGACCGGCCCCAGGAAGCCGGGCGGGCAGTCGAAGGCGGCGCGGATCTCGGCTTCGTTCGCCAGGCGGAAATCGGCCATGCCCTCGAGCTTGCCGAGCTTGACTTCGTTCAGCATGTGGTCGCCGCGCAGCAGCAGGACGACCATCTGCTCGCCCGCCATGACGGCGATGAGCTTGACGGTGCGGATCAGCGGAATATCGAGCAGGGCGGCGACGTCTTCGCACGTGGTCTGCTTTGGCGTATCCACCTCGCGCATCGTTTCCTGCGGCGCGGCGCGCGGCGCGGTGGGGGCGAGCGCTTCGGCCAGCTCGACGTTGGCGGCGTAGTCGGAATCCGGGCAGTAGGCGATCAGGTCTTCGCCGGAATCGGCCAGAACGTGAAATTCGTGCGAGCCCGAGCCGCCGATGGCACCGGTGTCGGCCGCCACTGCGCGGAAGGTGAGTCCCAGCCGGCTGAAGACGCGCGTATAGGCGTCGTACATGGTTTGATACGTGTCGATCAGGCTGTCACGGCTGGCGTGGAAGGAATAGGCGTCCTTCATCAGGAATTCGCGTGCGCGCATGACACCGAAACGCGGGCGGATTTCGTCGCGGAACTTCATCTGGATCTGGTAGAAATTCAGCGGCAACTGGCGGTAGCTCTTGATTTCGCGCCGCGCCACGTCGGTGATGACTTCCTCGTGGGTGGGGCCGAAGCAGAAGTCGCGCTGGTGGCGATCCTTGATTTTCAGCATCTGCGGGCCGAACACCGCCCAGCGGCCGGTTTCCTCCCACAGCTCGGCGGGCTGCACCGCCGGCATCAGCAGCTCGATCGCACCGGCGCGGTTCATCTCCTCGCGCACCACTGCCTCGACCCGGCGCAGCACGCGCAAACCCAGCGGCATCCAAGTGTACAGCCCCGATCCCAGGCGCTTGATGAGGCCGGCGCGCAGCATCAGCTTGTGGCTGACGAGTTCGGCCTCGGACGGCGCTTCCTTGGTGGTGGAGATAAAGAACTGGGTGGCGCGCATGGTGGAATAATCGAGACGAAAACGCGCATTTTAGCGTGTGGACGGGTAGCCATCCCAGAAACCGCAGTTGACCGCGTAATCTCCTCGACGATATTTTCACATGAGTATCATCTGCCATTCGCCTGAGGTCATCCGAAGGGCAGAGTCCGCTATGCACCTGCTGGTACGCCTGGACACGCGTCTACCTTTGTCGCTTGTCGTTGCAGGCAATGAGCCTGCGGCCTCCTCGCTTCGCGGCAGTCACATGCCCAGACGCACCATCAGATGCATCCAACTGCGATTTCCAGGATGATTCGCGCTCGATTTTGGGACAGGACAGCAATGCGCTTGAAGTTTGGTAAACGCCGGGCAGCGGATGACGGGCTGGAGGTGACCGAGGAACGCGGCATGCGCGTGCTGCATCTGGGCAGTCGCGCCATTCAGAGCGCGATGCGGGTGAGCCGGCCGTGGGATCTCGAACTCGCCTACACCCGCGCGATGATGGGCTTCCTGATGTTCAATCCCATGCCGCAGGACGTGCTGATGATCGGATTGGGCGGCGGTTCGCTTGCCAAGTTCATCCGCAGGCAGCGCCCGCAGACGCACATCACCGCGGTGGAGATCGATCCGCGGGTGATTGCAGCCGCACGTACGCACTTCGAGCTGCCGCCGGACGACGATACGCTCGCTGTGGTTGAGGCCGACGGCGCCTTGTACGTGCGCCAGCATCCCGGCAGCGCCGATGTCATCCTGCTCGACGGATTTGATGCGGGCAACCAGGTGGAGGCGCTGGCGACCCAGACGTTTTATGCGGCCTGCCGCCGCGTGTTGAAGCCGGACGGCATTCTGGTGGCGAATCTGTGGGGCCGGGACAGCGAATTCGCCGAGTATTTCGCGCGTCTGACGCGGGCATTCGATGGCGAGGTCGGCTGGATTTCGGTGCAGAACAAGACCAACGTCATCGTGTTCGGCTTTGCCGAGCCGGGTGCGGCTGCGCGGCTCGACGCGATGCGGCCTGGATTGGCCGATCTGTCAAAACGCTATGGTCTGGATCTGCGCGGTTTCGCGCGGGATTTTCAGTGGGCAGAAGGCATCGCGCCGCTGCTCGACTGATTGAGTCTCGATTGAGGCAGCATGGTTCGGTACAGGCGCACGCTTTCATCGTCCGATCCGGACACCATCATTTTTCCATCGGGACTGTAGCGGATAATCGCGCCGCACAGTTCGTGCGACTGATAGCGCTTCACCACCCTGAAGCCGGTGGTATCGAACACGCGGATGGCCGCGTCGGTATGGCGCCCCAGCGTGGCCAGATAACGGCCGTCCGGACTGAATGCGATCGAGGTCAGCAAACCGTTGTGTTCGGTCGGGATTGAACGCATCTCCCCGCTGGCAACATCCCACAGGCTCAGGCGAAACCAGTTGCCCGCCGCCAGGGTGCGGCCGTCCGGGCTGAATTGCAAGTCGTGCGGCGCGCGCGAGGTCGGGATCGTGCGGCGTATCTGGAAATCGGCGTCCAGCAGCAAAATGGCGCGGCCAAGGCCGACGGCCAGCTGGTCGCCATGCACGCTGAGTGCGATTGCATCGTCATCCAGCACGATTTCACGCACGGCATGCAGTGCGTCCGCGGTCCAGGCACGCAGTCGCCCGTCATCGTGCCCGCTGACCACGCGGCCCTGAAACAGCGCCAGCGCAGTCACCCCCGCCCCCTCTACGCGCGTCTTGAGCTGTTCTCCTTGCCACAGGATCAGGCGGCCATCGGCGCCCCCGCTGACAAACGCGCCCGAAGCCAATGGCAGAATTGCGCGCACTGCGCGACGGTGGCCATGCATTTTGTTGAGCGGCTGGCGTGCGGCGGCATTCCATAGCCGAATGTCGCCGCGGAAACCGCCGCTGATCAAAAATTGTCCGTCTGTCGTATAGGCGAGGGCGGTGGTGCCGAATTCGTGTATTCCCGCCAGCACATGGTCCGGCGGGTCGGACGGTGCCAGGTTGGAGCACCCGGACAAAAAATGAATAAAAACAAGGCTTAGCAGCAGGTTTTTAGTCATGACGGGTTTGCAATTTACGGCGGGTGTGAAAGAATGCAGGTAATCGAACTTTATTGATGGTGGCGGCCATGATCGACCGAGAAGGGTACCGCCCGAACGTAGGCATTATATTGTGCAACGCGCAGAACCAGGTTTTCTGGGGAAAGCGCGTCAATCAGCACGCCTGGCAGTTTCCCCAGGGTGGCATCAATGCAGGGGAAACGCCGGAACAGGCCATGTTCCGGGAACTGGAAGAAGAGGTGGGCTTGCAACCCGGGCATGTGCGTATTCTGGGACGCACGCGTGAATGGTTGCGATACGATGTGCCTCCCCACTGGACACGGCGCGACAGCCGCGGCCTGTATCGCGGGCAGAAGCAGATCTGGTTTTTGCTGCGTCTGACCGGACGCGATTGCGATGTTTCCCTGCGCGCCAGCAATCATCCCGAGTTCGATGCCTGGCGCTGGAATGAATACTGGGTGCCGATGGATGCGGTAGTCGACTTCAAGCGCGAGGTCTATCGCCTGGCGCTTGAAGAGCTGGAGCGTTATCTGCACAAGGATGTCCGGTATTTGCGGCAGCGTGCGCGCCGCCTGTGCGACCGGCGAGGTGCAACACTGGACCTGCAGTTGAAGCCTTGAGTTCAGGATGGCGGAGGCGTGATGAAGTTACGGATTTATGCTTCAACCACGCTGACGATCGCCCCCGGAACCCAGCCGGGTTTGCCCTTGTGGCAGGTCGCGCCTACGCGTGACAGCGCCGGCCAGCGGCTGACCGATTTCATGATGCTGATTCCGCGATTGCGAAGCCGGCCGAGCGCCGAGATCGAGCGTGCTTCGCGCGACATTCAGGCGGTGCTGGCCTTGCATCAGGATGTGGTGTTCGCCGACCTCAACCTGAAACTCAATCTGCTGTGGGTGTCGCTGCGTCCACGGCAGGGAGCGATCAGCGAACTGGTCGCCGCGATCCGGCTGCGTGTACCCGAGGCTGTGCTGGTGGCGCATTATGCCGAACCCCGTTAATCCAGACTGATGCCGACGGGATGCGTTGTCGCCAGCCAGCATCAAGGCGCGCGCGACGGCATCAGGCAGTCCTGTATACCCCTGCAAATGGCAGGGAATCCCGCGTCCTTTCTGCGTTTCCGTTCACCCAAAGCGGCGGAATTCGTTAAAATGAGCAATTGCTAATTAACCCGCTGGAGCAAGCATGGCCGTTTCTGAACTTCAGGTGCAGACCGCACTGAAAGAGTTGGTCGACCCCAACACCCACAAAGATTACGTCTCGACCAAATCTGCCCGCAATATCAAGATCGACGGCGGCGCCGTTTCGGTCGACATCCTGCTGAGCTACCCGGCGCAGAGCCAGCTGGCGACCATCAAGCAGCAGGTCGAGGACAAGCTCAAGAGCATCGACGGCGTGACCGGCGCCACTGCCAACGTCAGCTTCAAGATCGTTTCGCACAGCGTGCAGCGCGGCGTGAAACTGATCCCCAACGTCAAGAACATCATCGCCGTGGCATCCGGCAAGGGCGGTGTCGGCAAGTCCACCACCGCCGTCAACCTGGCGCTGGCGCTGGCTGCCGAAGGCGCGCGCGTGGGCATGCTGGACGCCGACATCTATGGCCCGTCGCAGCCGACCATGCTCGGCATCACCGACAAGCCCGAATCGACCGACGGCAAGAACCTCGAGCCGCTGATCGGCCACGGCATCCAGGCGATGTCGATCGGCTTCCTGATCGATGTCGAGACGCCCATGGTGTGGCGCGGCCCGATGGTGACGCAGGCGCTGGAACAGCTGCTCAACAACACCAACTGGAGCGAGCTCGACTATCTGGTGGTCGACCTGCCGCCGGGCACCGGCGATATCCAGCTGACGCTGGCGCAGCGCGTGCCGGTGACCGGCGCGGTGATCGTCACCACGCCGCAGGACATCGCGCTGATCGACGCGCGCAAGGGCCTGAAGATGTTCGAGAAGGTCGGCATCCCCATCATCGGCGTGGTTGAGAACATGAGCCTGCACATCTGTTCGAACTGCGGCCATGAAGAGCGCATCTTCGGCGAAGGCGGCGGCGAGCGCATGTGCAAGGACTACAGCGTCGAGTTCCTCGGCGCACTGCCGCTCGACGGCGCGATCCGTGCCGACACCGATTCCGGCAAGCCGTCGGTGGTGTCCGACCCGAATGGCCGCGTGACCGAGATCTACAAGCAGATCGCGCGGCGCGTCGCTGTTAAGATCGGCGAAACCGCGGTGGACCATTCCGCCAAATTTCCCAACATCGTCATTTCCAATACCTGATGAGCATCAAGTCCGACCGATGGATCCGCCGCATGGCGGAGGAGCATGGCATGATCGACCCGTTCGAACCGGGTCAGGTCAAACAGGCCGGAGGCCGGTCCATAGTGTCGTATGGCACGTCGAGCTACGGCTATGACGTGCGTTGTGCCGACGAATTCAAGCTGTTCACCAACATCAACTCGACCATCGTCGATCCCAAGGCATTCGATCCGAATTCCTTCGTCGAGGTCAAAGGCGATTACTGCATCATTCCGCCCAATTCCTTTGCGCTGGCGCGCACGGTGGAGTACTTCCGCATCCCGCGCAGCGTGCTGACCATCTGCCTCGGCAAAAGCACCTATGCGCGCTGCGGCATCATTGTCAACGTCACCCCGCTGGAACCCGAGTGGGAAGGCCACGTGACGCTGGAATTTTCCAACACCACCCCGCTACCCGCACGCATTTACGCCAACGAAGGCGTGGCACAGATGCTGTTCCTCGAATCCGCCGAGGTGTGCGAAACATCCTACCGCGACCGCGGGGGCAAGTATCAGGGCCAGGTCGGCGTGACCCTGCCGAAAATTTAATCCCCGGGACACCGGGGATTCGTATAATCCGCTTTTTTTAATCCGCCCATTCCTACGGCTTCCCTCTGGAGCAGGCCATGCGCTTCCGCTTTCCCGTTGTCATCATTGACGAAGACTTTCGTTCCGAAAACGCCTCGGGGCTCGGTATCCGCACGCTTGCCGAAGCCATCGAGAAGGAGGGCATGGAAGTGCTGGGGGTCACCAATTACGGCGACCTCACTTCGTTCGCTCAGCAACAGGCACGCGCGTCGGCTTTCGTGCTGTCGATCGACGATGAGGAACTGGCGGGCAGTGCCGAGGATGCGCAGGCCGCACTTCAGAAGTTGCGCGCCTTCGTCGAGGAAGTGCGCTTCCGCAATGCCGAAATCCCGATATTCCTGCACGGCGAAACGCGCACCGCGCGCCATATCCCGAACGACATCCTGCGCGAGCTCAATGGCTTCATCCACATGCTGGAAGACACGCCGGAATTTCTTGCCCGCTATATCGGCCGCGATGCGCGCGCCTACCTCGATTCCCTGGTGCCGCCTTTTTTCCGCGCGCTCACCCACTACGCGGCGGACGGCTCGTATTCCTGGCATTGCCCCGGGCATTCCGGCGGCGTAGCTTTCCTGAAGTCGCCGATCGGCCAGATGTTCCACCAGTTTTTCGGCGAGAACCTGCTGCGCGCCGACGTCTGCAACGCGGTCGACGAGCTCGGCCAATTGCTCGACCACACCGGCCCGGTGGGGGCGTCGGAGCGCAACGCCGCGCGCATCTTCAACTGCGACCACCTGTTCTTCGTCACCAACGGCACCTCGTCGTCCAACAAGATGGTGTGGCACGCCACGGTGGCACCGGGCGACATCGTCGTGGTCGACCGCAACTGCCACAAGTCCATCCTGCACGCCATCATGATGTGCGGGGCGATCCCGATTTTCCTGACGCCGACACGCAACCATTACGGCA
>JAIBFE010000237.1 GCA_019459705.1 Thiobacillus sp.
CAGCGCGCGCGTGTCGATCACCCCCACATGCCCGGCACTCACCAACGCATGCAACTTGTTGTTCAGCAGCTGGTTCGGACTTTTTTCGAACGCCGCGATCACGCCAGGCTCGCCGCAGCGCGCCCCTTCGGCAAGAAATGCGGTCGCCAGGATGGTTTTCCCGGAACCCGAGGGGCCGACTGCGAGCAGCGAATAACCGGCCGGCAGACCTCCCCCCAGCATCTCGTCCAGGCCCGCGACTCCCATGGAAATCCGTTCCGTGCCGCCAGTGGGGGCCGGTCCGACTGCCTCGTGCGGCTGGATGATCGCCCGCGGAAAAACCTGGAGGCCTGCATCACCAATGCGGAAGGTATGCAAACCGGGCGCCTGGGCCTGGCCCCGCATCTTGACTACCTGCATCTTGCGCACCATGGAATTGCGATGCAGGTTTTGCGACAGCCACAGGATGCCGTCCGCCACGGTGAAGACCGGACTCGATTCGGATTCAGGCGCGAGGTATTCACCGATCAGGAAGGTGGTGGCCTGCCAGCTGGTCATCTGCATGCCGAGCTGCTGCACAAAGCGCTGCAGATCGGCCACATTCCGATCTTCGCGCCGGGCCGAATGCACGACGGATCGAAACGAGTCGACGAACACCAGGCTGGGTTCATAGTCTTTCACCTCGGCGGTGATGCGCGCCAGAACGCGGTCGAAATCGCCCTCCAGGAGCTCGGTCGCCAGGTTGACGAAGCGAATCGACTGATTGAGCTTGGCGTAATCGAAAAACGCAAATTGCTGCTGGTACCGGAGCATCTTCAGGGTGGGCTCGCCGAGCACGGTGAAGAACAGCGCCCGGTAATCCGGTGCGGCCAGCGAGAACATGATCTGGTGGGCGAGCGTGGTTTTTCCACTTCCCGGCGTGCCCGCGATCAGATTGAACGAGAACTCCGGCAGGCCGCCACCCAGTAAATTGTCGAGACCGGGAACACCGGTTGGCAGGCGGCGTATCGTGACCGTATTACTCATTGTCGGATTCCTTGTCGGACGTGGCTGAAGCAAGATTGCCCCAGGCCGAACGCAATATGCTGGACGTCAATTGTTCGCCAATCAACGAAGCCAGGATGTCGGTAAACGAGGTCAGCAGCAGGCTGTTGGCTGCGCGGGCCTGGGCCGGCGTTTGATCTGCCAGGCGCGCTCTCAATTCCGCGAAGCGGTGATGGGCCTGCGGTGGCGAAGGGCACGGCGGAAGCCAGGGAAAAGTGGGATGCGCCAGGTGCACGCTTCGCTCGTACAGCGAATCGAAACCAGCCTCGCCGACGATCGAAAAGATCTCGTCGGCCAGCTTCTCCCAGAGATCCATTGCAGCATCCGCGATGTTGTCAGGCTGCTGTGCCATGAGGCTGGCGATGATTTGCTGACGTAACAGGGCGGCGCTTTCCATAAGAGTGTGCTCAGCAAGCGGCCGGCAAGTGCCGGGAAAGCGGAATGCAGCCGCGCACGGGGTTAAATTCGGGGGCTGAAAGCGGGGTTTCCATCTTCATCATCGTTCCATCATAGCCTGCGGCGCGGCGCGGCGCGGCTGGCGTGGGCGCTGCAACACACAGGCCAGCCTCATCCCAGTATCACCTCGGCGGCATGTTCCCGGCGGTCGTCGATCAGCGGAATGCGCGCGTCGTGCTGTTCGACGCCATCCACCGTCACGCGGGTCGCCTGCCCAGTTGGCTCGCCGGCGCGGCGGACCGTGATGTGGTAGACGGTCTCGCGATAGCGGTAGTGGATCTTGTACGCGTCCCATTCAGCCGGGATGCACGGCGCAATGCGCAGATGGTCCACTTCCAGCTGCAGACCCAGCAGGGTTTCCACGGTCAGCCGGTACATCCAGCCGGCCGCGCCGGTATACCAGGTCCAGCCGCCGCGGCCGGTGTGCGGCGACACGCCATAGATGTCCGCGCACATGACGTAGGGTTCGACCTTGTAGCGCGCGATCGCCTCCGGCGTGCTGCCGTGATTGACGGGATTGAGCATGGCGAAGAATTCCCACGCGCGTTCGGTGTCGCCCATCATGGCAAACGCCATCGTGGTCCAGATCGCGGCATGGGTGTACTGGCCGCCGTTCTCGCGCACGCCGGG
>JAIBFE010000139.1 GCA_019459705.1 Thiobacillus sp.
AGTGGCGGACCGCTGCGCCAGCTCGCGGACTTCCTGGGCAACGACGGCAAAGCCCTTGCCGGCTTCACCCGCCCGCGCCAGTCACAAGAGAGTCCTCGATGCCGCCAAAGGCTATCGCGGCCGCCGTAAAAACGTATTCCGCGTCGCCAACGAAGCGGTGATGAAGGCCGGTCAGTACCAGTACCGCGACCGTCGTCAACGCAAGCGCCAGTTCCGCGCACTGTGGATCGCCCGTATCAACGCCGCCTCGCGGCAGCACGGTCTGACATACAGCGTGTTCATGAACGGTCTGAGCCGCGCCGAGATCGGGATCGACCGCAAGGTGCTGTCCGACATCGCGATTTTCGACAAGGATGCCTTTGCCAAGATCGTTGAACAGGTCAAGGCCAAGCTCGCTGCGTAAGCAACACCGAAGCAACAAGAAAAGGCCGCAAGGCCTTTTTTTGTTGGTGCTGTCTACAAACGTTTATCCACGAAGCACACGAAGAAACGGGAAAACCCTGTTGTTTTGATTCGTGAGTTTCGTGCCCTTCGTGGACAAATTTGAGGTTTTCCAGATATCTGTCATGCGCAATCCCAACGAAATCGTTGCTGAAGCCCTTGCCGCCATTCAGGGCTGTTCTGACCTGCCGGCGCTGGAACAGGTCAAGGCGGTTTATCTTGGCAAGAGCGGCCAGCTCACCGACCTGCTGAAAAGCCTGGGCGCGATGCCCGCAGAGGAGCGCAAGACTGCCGGCGCACGCATCAACGAGGCCAAGCAGGCGGTCGAGGCGACGCTGAAAGCCCGTCGCGATGCGCTGCAGCAGGCCGAACTGGATCGCCAGCTGGCGGCCGAAACCCTGGACGTGACCCTGCCGGGGCGCGGCCTGTCACGCGGTGGCCTGCATCCGGTGTCGAAGACGCTCTCGCGCATCCAGGCGCTGTTCCGTTCGATCGGCTTCGAGGTGGCGACGGGTCCGGAGATCGAGACCGATTTCTACAACTTCACCGCGCTCAACATCCCGGAAGACCACCCGGCCCGGGCGATGCACGACACTTTCTACCTGCAGAGCGGTGAACTGCTGCGCACCCACACCTCGCCGGTGCAGGTGCGCTACATGCAAACCCACCAGCCGCCGCTGCGCATCATTGCGACGGGGCGGGTCTATCGCTGCGATTCGGACGTGACGCACACACCGATGTTCCATCAGGTCGAGGGCTTGTGGGTCGACGAATCGGTGTCGTTTGCCGATCTCAAGGGCGTGCTCGCCGACTTCATGCGCAATTTCTTCGAGCGCGACGACCTGCCGGTACGCTTCCGCCCTTCGTTCTTCCCGTTTACCGAGCCGTCGGCCGAAATGGACATCGGTTGCGTGATATGCGGCGGCGAAG
>JAIBFE010000243.1 GCA_019459705.1 Thiobacillus sp.
CGGCACGCGCCTTGTCGACCACATTCTGCATGTCCCACGGCGCCAGGAACTGGCCCTTCTTGATGTTGACCGGCCGTCCGGTGCGCGCGACGTTCTGGATGAAGTTGGTCTGGCGGCACAGAAAGGCCGGCGTCTGCAGCACGTCGACCACCGCGGCCACTTCGTTCAGCGGCGTGTCTTCGTGCACGTCGGTCAGCACCGGCACGCCGATCTTCGCCTTCACTTCCGACAGGATGCGCAGGCCTTCCTCCAGACCGAGTCCGCGGAAGGACGCCGTCGACGAGCGGTTGGCCTTGTCGAACGAGGACTTGTAGATGAACGGGATATTCAGCGCCGCGCAGATTTCCTTCAACTGGCCGGCGGTATCCATCGCCAGCTGTTCGGATTCGATCACGCAGGGGCCGGAAATGAGGAATAGCGGCTGATCGAGACCGGCCTCGAAATGACAGAGCTTCATTTGCCGTGCTCCTGTTGACGCGTCAGCGCGGCCTTCACGAAGGCGATGAACAGCGGATGACCGTTGCGCGGGTTGCTGGTGAACTCGGGATGGAACTGGCAGCCGACGAACCAGGGATGCACCGAAACCGGCAGCTCGACCATTTCGCACAGGTCGGTGCCCGGCGCGCGTCCGGCCACCACCAGGCCCTTGGCCTCGAGCTCGGCCAGCAGGGTGTTGTTGACTTCATAACGGTGACGATGGCGTTCGGTGATGCTGGCCGCGCCATACACCTCGCGGGCCAGCGTTCCGTCCTTGAGTTCGCAGGGCTGACCACCGAGGCGCATGGTGCCGCCGAGGTCGGACTGCTCGCTGCGCTTTTCAACCTGGCCGGTTCGATCCAGCCATTCGGTGATGAGACCGATCACCGGATGCGTCGTCGCCGGCTCGAATTCGGTCGAATGCGCGTCGGCCATGCCGGCGACGTCGCGCGCGAATTCGACCACTGCGAGCTGCATGCCGAGGCAGATACCCAGGTACGGCACCCTGTTTTCACGCGCGTAGCGGATGGCGGCGATCTTGCCTTCCACCCCGCGCTTGCCGAAGCCGCCGGGAACCAGAATTGCGTCCATACCCTTGAGGCAGTCGACGCCGGTCTTTTCGATCTGCTCGGAATCGATGTAGTGGATCTTCACCCGGCTCTTGGTATGCATGCCGGCGTGGATCATCGATTCGGACAGCGATTTGTAGGATTCGGTGAGGTCGACGTACTTGCCGACAAAGGCAATGTTGACGGTGTGCTGCGGGTGTTCCAGGGCATACACCAGGTTTTTCCACACACTCAAATCAGCGGCGCGCGCCAGGATGTTCAGCTTGTGGCAGACGATCTCGTCCAGCATCTGGTCGTGCAGCATCGCCGGAATCTTGTAGATCGAATCGGAGTCGCGCACCTCGATCACCGCCTCCGGCCGCACATTGGTGAAGAGCGCGATCTTTCGCCGCTCGTCCAGCGGAATCTCGCGATCGGCGCGGCACAGCAGGATGTCGGGCTGGATGCCGATCTCGCGCAACTCCTTGACCGAGTGCTGGGTCGGCTTGGTTTTCAACTCGCCGGCAGTCGCGATGTAGGGCAACAGCGTCAGATGGATAAAGCAGGTGTTTTCGGGGCCGTCCTCGAAGCCCATCTGACGGATCGCCTCGAGGAATGGCAGCGATTCGATGTCGCCCACGGTGCCGCCGATCTCGACCAGCGCCACGTCGGCGCCCTTGGCCCCCTCGCGAATGGAATGCTTGATCTCGTCGGTGATGTGCGGGATGACCTGCACGGTGCCGCCGAGGTAGTCGCCGCGGCGCTCCTTGTCGATCACCGACTTGTAGATCTGGCCGGTCGTGAAGTTGTTGCGCTTGCTCATCCGCGCGCTGGAAAAGCGCTCGTAATGGCCCAGGTCGAGGTCGGTCTCCGCGCCGTCGTCGGTGACGAACACCTCGCCGTGCTGGAACGGACTCATGGTGCCGGGATCGACGTTGATGTACGGATCGAGCTTTAACAGGGTGACACGGATACCGCGCGATTCGAGCAGCGCAGCAAGTGAAGCGGAGGCGATCCCTTTCCCGAGGGAAGAAACCACCCCACCAGTGACAAACACATACTTCGTCATTTTATGAGCGGGGGCGGGTGATGACGGATTCTACTTCATACCCGATGATGGCTCAATGACAGCGACTCGCAGCGGGCATGGCGCTGCAGGCAGCCTCGGCGATCCGGGGGAGCACGGATCAGGGGCGCGCAAGGCCTGCGGCATTGCCTAGGACGCCCGTAACCGAAGCGGGTTCTTCGATCTCATGCACGCGGGTCACGAAATGACTGGTCTCACCGTAACACGTGGTTGGAATGCCGCGATGCTCCTCGTAATGCAAAACGATACGCCTGCCCAGCAACGCATTCAGCTTATCGGCCACGGCCTTGTCGCGCACGGTGAAATTCCACAACACGGGTGCCACCCCCGGTACCGTGGTCATCGCGAGTTCGCCTTCATAGGTTTTGCAGAGCCATCCCTTACGCGAAAACTTCTGCAGATAGCCGGCGCGCTCACCGTCAGAATATGACCAGTTCAGCACAAAGGCGAGATAGGCGACGAAGATCAACAGCGGCAGCAGCGCCGTCCCGATCAGCCATTTGAGCCAGCCCCTGCGCGGTGGTGTGGATGGTGTCCGCATCGTTTTTTCCCTCGCGACTGACGATGATTATGCTCGGGCCAGACGGCGCCAGGTCGTCACGACCGTATCCGGATTGAGCGAGATCGAGCCGATCCCCTGCTCCACCAGCCAGTCGGCCAGATCGGGGTGGTCGCTCGGCCCCTGCCCGCAGATGCCGACGTACTTGCCATGCCGGTTGCAGGCGGCAATCGCCTCGGCCAGCAGCTTCTTCACCGCCGGATTGCGCTCGTCGAAACTCTCGGCCACCAGCCCGGAATCACGGTCGATCCCCAAAGTGAGCTGGGTGAGGTCGTTGCTACCGATGGAAAAGCCGTCGACGTGCCGCAAAAAATCGTCCGCCAGCAGAACGTTGGACGGGATCTCGCACATCATGATCAGGCGCAGCCCGTGCTCGCCGCGCTTGAGGCCGTTTTGCTCCAGCAGTTTCACCACGGCCGCGCATTCCTCCACGGTGCGCACGAAGGGCATCATCACCTCGACGTTGGAGAAGCCCATCGTCTCGCGCACCTGCTTCAACGCCCGGCATTCCAGCTCGAACGCCGGGCGGAACAGCGTCGACACGTAGCGTGCCGCGCCGCGCAAGCCCAGCATCGGGTTTTCCTCCTTCGGCTCGTAGCGCTCGCCGCCCACCAGGTTGGCGTATTCGTTGGACTTGAAGTCGGACAGCCGCACGATCACCGGCTGCGGCCAGAACGCGGCGGCCAGCGTGGCGATGCCCTCGGCCAGCTTGTCGACATAAAACGACACCGGGTCGGCGTAGCCCGCGCTGCGCGCATCGATCTCGGCGCGCAGATCCGGCGTCTGGCCGGCATAGTCGAGCAGCGCCAGCGGATGCACGCCGATCATGCGCGCAATGATGAATTCCAGCCGCGCCAGGCCGACGCCATGATTGGGGATCTGCGCGAACTCGAAGGCGCGCTCGGGGTTGCCGACGTTCATCATCAGCTTCACCGGCGGCTCGAGCAGGGTTTCGCTTTCCAGCGTTTCCACCGTGAAGGCCAGCTTGCCCGCATACACCGTGCCGGTGTCGCCCTCGGCGCAGGACACCGTCACCGTTTCGCCGTCCTTCAGCACCGCGGTCGCCTCGCCGGTTCCCACCACCGCGGGAATGCCCAGCTCGCGCGCGACGATGGCGGCATGGCAGGTGCGCCCCCCGCGGTTGGTGACGATCGCCGCCGCGCGCTTCATCACCGGTTCCCAGTCGGGGTCGGTCATGTCGGTGACCAGGATGTCGCCCGGCTGCACCCGGTTCATCTCCGCCGGGCTGGCGATCAGCCGCACAACGCCCGTGCCGATCTTCTGGCCGATGGCGCGACCGGTGATGCGCACCTCGCCGGTTGTTTCCAGCACGTAGCGCTCGCCGTTGCCGTTGACGCGCGCCTTCACCGTCTCCGGCCGGGCCTGCACGATGAAGAGTTCGCCGGTTTCGCCGTCCTTCGCCCACTCCACATCCATCGGGCGACCATAGTGTTGTTCGATGGTGACGGCCTGACGCGCCAGTTCCAGCACCTCGGCGTCGCTCAGCGAATATTGCCGGCGCAGCTCGACCGGGGTGTCCTCGATCACGGTCGCACCGTCGCGCCACACCATGCGGGTGGCCTTGCCGCCCAACTCGCGCCGCACCACGGCGGGATAGCCCTTTGCGAGCATCGGCTTGTGCACGTAGAACTCGTCCGGATTGACCGAACCCTGCACCACGGTTTCGCCCAGGCCCCAGGCCGCAGTGATGAACACCACATCGCGAAAACCGGATTCGGTATCGAGCGTGAACAGCACGCCGGAGCATGCGATGTCGGATCGCACCATGCGCTGCACGCCGGCCGACAGCGCCACGTCGGCATGCGCAAAGCCATGGTGCACACGGTAGGCAATGGCGCGGTCGTTGTAGAGCGAGGCGAATACTTTTCTCACGTATTGCAGCAGCGCGTCTTCGCCCTGCACATGCAGATAGGTTTCCTGCTGGCCGGCAAACGAGGCGTCGGGCAGATCCTCGGCGGTGGCCGACGAGCGCACCGCCACCGACACGTCATTGCCGAGCCCGGCATAGGCCGTGCGCAGGCCGGCTTCCAGCGCGGTCGGCAGCGCAGCCGCCTCGACCCAGGCGCGAATCTCCGCCCCCGCCGCGGCCAGCGCCGTCACGTCCGCCACGTCGAGCGGCGCCAGCCGCGCGTTGATGCGCGCGCGCAGGTCGTTGTGATCGAGAAAATCCCAGAACGCCTGCGCCGTGGTGGCAAAGCCGCCCGGCACCTTGACCCCCATGTGCGACAGATTGCCGATCATTTCGCCGAGCGAGGCGTTCTTGCCACCCACGCGCGGCACATCCTCCATCGACAGGGTATCCAGGGAAACGATATAGTCGTCCGAGACCGGCATAATCCACCTCATGAAAAAACGCATCGCATTCTGCGTGTCCGACCACACCGGCGTCACCGTCGAGGCGGTGGCGAAAAGCGTGCTGGCGCAGTTTCCTGCGCTTGAGTTTAGCCTGATTGCGCTGCCTTTCATCGACAGCCTGGAAAAGGCGCAGGCTGCCGCCGCGCAGGTCGCCTCCGCCCCCGGCGCCCTGGTGTTTTCCACCCTGACCGACCCGGCCCTGCGCGCCATCCTGCGCGACAGCCACGCCAGCCTGTTCGACGTCTTCGACCTCGTCGCCCCCGCTGTGGAAACCGCGCTGGGCCAGCCCGCCACCCCCAGCGGCGGGCGCACCCACGGCATGGCCAACGACTATGAATCGCGCATGGATGCGGTGAATTTCAGCCTGGCGCTGGACGACGGCCTGCAGCCGCAGCGACTCGACCAGGCCGATCTCATCCTGATCGGCGTCTCGCGCGTCGGCAAGACCCCCACCGCGCTCTACCTCGCCCTGCAATACGGCTTGCGCGTCGCCAACTATCCGCTCACGCCGGAAGACCTAGCTCAACAAAGCCTGCCGGTCGTCCTGCTCGCCCACCTGGCCCGACTGCGTGCCCTGACCCTGTCGCCCGACCGCCTCGCCGCCATCCGCCAGGCGCGCTACCCCGACAGCCGCTACGCCAGCCTGGCGCAATGCCGGGACGAACTCGCCGCCGCCGAGCGCCTGTTCGCGCGCCACGCCCTGCCCGTCCTCGACACCACCCGCATGTCGGTGGAGGAAATCGCGGCGCATCTGCGGCATCCCTAGAGCGGGTGCGGCCCCACCCGGCTGCCCTCAAGTTTTCCGCTTTCCGTCCGATTGAAAAGACATCTAGGCGTCGATTTGGCTGTGGTCCGAGTCCCACCCAGCGCTTAAGCACCAGGAGTTTCAGATGTCTAGCCCCATACCAAGCAACGGGTCGTACGTTGCCATGCCACCGTTGCGCCTGCATCGGATTTCCCTCGCCGTCGCCTGCCAGCCTGGCATGCCTGCCTGCAGCACCCGTTCAGCTCAAGGTGGGGCGGCCACTGCGCACGTGCGGGCGGTTCAGTAACGCAAATGCAGGGCACCCGGTCAGACCTTCATCACCATAGGCACCATGTACGTCAGCACTGACGCCCCTCCGGCCAGGGCAGCGCGGCGTTACGCCAGCCCGACAGCCTGGCGGCGCACGCTGCTAGCCGGCTTTGTCGTCCAGCTGCTGCTGATTCTGTTCGTCACCGCCATTGGCTTGCAGCAGCTCCGGATGACGGCTGACAACCTCAGCACGGTTGTGGATGTCCACATGAAAAAGCTGGGCCTCACCAAAACCATGATGGTCGCCGCGCGCGAGCGCACCATCAGCATGTTCAGGCTGGCGCAAAGCAGCGATCCGTTCGAGCGTGACGAAATGTTCATGCAATTCAATTCGAGCGGATCGAAATTTGCCAATGCGCGGGAGGCGCTGCTGAGCATGCCCCTGAGCGAGCGGGAACGCGAACTGATCGCGCTGCAGGGAAAACTGACCGGCATTGCCATGCCGATTCAGACGCATATCGTCGAGACGCTTCGCAACGACTTCGACCACGAGGCCGAAAGACAGGCGCTCGTCAATGCGGTCCCGGCCCAGAACAATGTGCTTGCCGCGCTCGTTCAGCTCGACGCCGAAACCCAGAAAATCGCGCTGGAAGCCAGCCGCAAGGCACACCAGGCTCATGAAGTGGCACGCTTCTGGATGTATCTGTTATCCGGCATCGCCCTGCTGCTTGGCGTGTTCGTCGCAGGGATTGTCATGTATTACACCACCCGCGTAAGCCGGGAGCGCGAGCACCTCGCCACGCACGACACGCTGACCGGACTGCCCAACCGCATGCTGTTCATGGATCGCCTGGAGCAATCGCTGATCCGCGCACAGCGGCGTGAAACGCTGGTCGGCGTCATGTTCATCGACCTCGACCGCTTCAAGCGCGTCAACGACACGCTCGGACATGCCAGCGGCGATCTGCTCATTTGCGAGGTCGCCCGTCGCCTGCAGGCGGTAACGCGCGCCGAAGACATCGTGGCGCGACTGGGCGGCGACGAATTCGTCGTGGTCATCGATGCCGCCCAGGTCAACCAGATTCTTCAGGTCGTGGAAAAAACCCTCACGGTGGCGAGCGAACCCTATCTGATTGCCGGACGCGAGCTTTTCTCCAGTTGCAGCATCGGCGTCAGCGTCTATCCCAACGACGGCCCCGACGCCGGCACTCTGCTGAAGAATGCGGACACCGCGATGTACACCGCCAAGGGCAGCGGCAGAAACCGCTTCCAGCTCTACGACGCGGCCATGAACGCGATGGCGGAGGAAAGACTTCAGCTGGAAACCGAACTGCACTACGCGCTGGAGCGGAACGAATTTGAATTCCACTACCAGCCCCAGCTCAACCTGGAAACCGGGCGCATCGAAGGCGTCGAAGCGCTGATCCGCTGGAACAAGCCGGACAAGGGGCTGCTCAGCCCGGCGCTTTTCCTCGGCATGCTGGAAGAATCCGGCGGCATCGTCAGCGTCGGGCGCTCGCTGCTTCTATCGGCCTGCCGTCAAACCGCTGACTGGCACGCCGCCGGATTCACCGATCTGGACGTGGCCGTCAACGTTTCCAGCAAGGAGTTCTGGCACAGCACCCTGATCGACAACGTTCGCGATGCGCTGGCGCAATCCGGCCTGCCGCCGCAATCCCTGCAGCTCGAACTGACCGAAGGCATCTTCATGGAAGACGTCGACGCTGCCGTGGTCAGGATACTGGCCTTGAAGGCACTGGGCGTTGCCGTGGCCATCGACGATTTCGGCACGGGCTATTCGTCGCTGGCTCACCTGAAGCGCTTCCCGCTCGACGTTCTGAAAATCGACCGCTTCTTCGTCAAGGACCTGCCGAACGCTCCGGCCAACGAAGCCCTCATCGGCTCGATTCTCGCCCTGTGCCAGGGGTTGCATCTTGGCGCCGTCGCCGAAGGGGTGGAGACCCGGGAACAGCTCGAATCGCTGCGCGCGCTCGGCTGCCAGGTCGTGCAAGGCTATTTCGTCAGCCGGCCGGTCCCGGCCGGGCAGATTGCCGCGCTGCTGGGCTGCGACTGGCTGCAGAAGCTGTCTGCGCCCCAAACCTGAACCAGTCAGCCGCCCGGACTCGTCCCGTTCCGCCACGAGCAGGCTGCCTCTCAAGTTTTCCGCCTGCCGCCCGATTCCTCCGGAGTCTGATGTCGATCCGACAGGATTTCCTTCTCATTGCTGCCCTCAGGAGTTGTACGATGCTTCGCCCCCTTTCGTTGGTCTTTTCCCTTGGTTCGGCCGCCCTGTTGTGCCTTCCCTTGCTTGCGCACGGCGCCGACTATCGCTTCGGCGTCTTTGCCGGCAGCGCCAGCAAGGACAACCAGTCCGAGCTGCGCGCCGAATTCAGGCCGCTGACCGACTACCTCACCCAGAAAACCGGCGACGACATCAGACTGGAAATCAGCCAGAGCTTCAAGAACATTGAAGTCCGCCTGAACAAGGACACGCATTTCGCCATCCTGCTCGCCCCTGCGCAGGTCACCGCGGACGCAATCGGGGAAGGCTTCGTGCCGGTGGCAAAATGGAACAAGCCGCTGAACGGACTGTTCGTGGTGGCGGCCGACAAGCCCTACAAGAATGTTGCCGCACTCAAGGGTGCCCGGCTCGGTCTGGCGTCACGCGATACCGCGGTCGGCCCCCTGTGCATGAACACGCTCGACCAGGCCGGCCTGCACGCTGGCCGCGACCTGGCCTCGGTCTACGAGGGCAAGTTCATGGACGTGATGGCGAAGGAACTCAAGGCCGGGAGCCTGGATGCCATCTGCATCAGCCCCATCGCCTGGAAAGCGCTGAACGCGGAATCCCCGGGTAAATTCAGGGTGCTGACCGAAACGCCACGCATTCCCGGGTTCGCACTCAGCCTCAATAGCGGCCTGCCGTCCGCCGAGAAGAAGCGGCTGACCGCCATCCTGACCAGCATCGGCGCCACCCCGGAAGGCAAGGCCGCGCTGGCGGCGATTACCGGCTCGGCCAGCGGCGCCACCGAAACCCAGCCTGCCAGCGCCAAGGAATATGCGGCGGCGGGCCGTCTGCTGGGCCAGGGCAAGCAGGTGTACGAGCAGCAGATGCCGAAATAAGGCAGACCACCTTCCCAGTGAATACAGTCCCGGACCGGGGCTGTATTCACTTCAAGCCGTCGTTTTTCGGCGCCGTTGCCGCACCACCTCGAAGGCCGCAGCCGCCAGCGCGGCCGACGCATTGAGCGATTCCACCCGGCCCGCCATCGGAATCTGCATGCGTACCGTCGCCGCCTGTGCCGTAGCCTCCGTCAAACCGGCCCCTTCGTTGCCGACCGCCAGCGCGGTCGCACCCTCATACGCCTGCGCGTAGAAGTCGTCCGATCCACCCAGCGCCAGTGCCACGCTGCGACCCGCAAACGCCCGCAGCCACGCAGCCAGGTCGACGTTCTGCTGCAGCGGCAGCACGAACTGCGCGCCCTGGCCGCCGCGCAGCGCTTTCGGCGACCACGGGTCGTGACAGCCCTTCGACAGCACCGCCAGCGTGGCGCCGGCCGCCGCCCCGGTGCGCAGCCTGGCGCCGAGATTGCCAGGATCCTGGATGTCTTCCAGCACGATGACGAACGGAATGGCAGCCGACACTGGCGGTGCGAGCCAGGCCGCCTCGGCGAGCACGCCGGTCGGCGTGGCGACCGGCGACAGCTCGGCGAACAGCGCGTCGGGCAGCACGATCGCTTTGGCCTGCAGGCAGCGCGCGGCCAGGTGCGCAAACCGGCCGGCATCAAACGAGGCTGCACGCACCAGCGTATGCGGCTGGCCACCGGTGTCGAGATAGGCCGCCAGCAGATGCTCGCTGTCCAGCAGTGTCATGCGCGCTTCGCGCCGCGCACGCGCCGATTCGGCAAGCTTTTTAAGCCGCTTGAAAATCGGGTTGTCGCGCGAGCAAATGGACATGTCAGTCATGCCGGGATTATCCGCGATTCGCGGTCGCAGGCGTACACTGACGCCATGCGCATCGCCCTCATCACGCCCTACGGCCGCGAACATCGCAACGGCAACTGGCATACTGCCGCGCGCTGGGCGCGCTTCCTGCGCGAAGCCGGCCACACGGTGCGGACGCAGGTGGAATGGGATGGCCGCAGCGCCGACCTGATGCTCGCGCTGCATGCGCGGCGCAGCTTCGCCTCGATCCGCGCATTCGCCGAGCGCTTCCCCACCCGCCCGCTGATCGTCACGCTGACCGGCACCGACCTCTACCGCGACATCCACGAAGACCGCGACGCCCAGCAGGCGCTCGAACTTGCACACCGCATCATCGTGCTACAGGAGCGCGGCCCCGACGAACTGGCTACGCACCTGGCCGCCAAGACACGGGTGATCTACCAGTCGGCACCCGACATCGCCCGCCTGCCCTCCCCCGCCGACCGCTTCGATGTACTGGTGATCGGCCACCTGCGCACGGAAAAGGACCCCTTCCGGGTGGCGCTGGCTACCGCCTATCTGCCCGAACATTCGCAGATCCAGGTGACGCATCTGGGCAGCGCCCTCTCCGAAGACATGGTCGAAACGGCGGAGATGGCACAGGCCAAGCTGCCGCGCTGGCACTGGCTCGGCGACGTGCCGCACAAGACCGTGCTGAAGCGGCTGGCGCGGGCACAGCTCATGGTGATCAGCTCGGTGATGGAAGGCGGCGCCAATGTGATCTGCGAGGCGCTGGCGGCCGACGTGCCGGTGCTGGCCTCGCACATGCCCGGCAACGTCGGCATGCTGGGCGAGGACTACCCCGGCTATTTCCCGGTGGGCGACGAACGTCAGCTTGCCCGGCTCTTGTCGATGGCCGAAAGCGACCCCGATTTCTACGCCGACCTGCTCAGCCATGCCCGCCAGCGCCGCGGCCTGATGCGCCCCGAACAGGAAGCCAGCCGCCTGCGGCAGGCGGTGGCGGAATTCGAACAAAGCGCGGCTTGATCGCCATGGCCGCCTCAGGCCGGTCCATGCTGCCTGCGGCCGGCTGCACTTGACGCATCGCGTATGCTGTCAGTTCTCTTTCCACCGATTTCCCCCATGTCGATCCCCGAACATTTCATCCCCGGCAAGGACGCCTCACTCGAAGCGTCGATCGCCACCCTGCAGTCCAAGCTGGAAGCGATCGGCTTCCACATCGAGGAGCGCTCCTGGCTCAACCCCGTGGAAGGCGTGTGGTCGGTGCACATCCGCGACCGCGACTGCCCGCTGCTGTTCACCAACGGCAAGGGCGCGTCGGAACTGGCCGCGCGGGCGAGCGCGCTGGGCGAGTATTTCGAGCGGCTGTCGACCAATTATTTCTGGACGCATTTCTACCTCGGCGAGACGATCGCCAACCGCAGCTACGTCCACCACCCTGACGAGCGCTGGTTTGACATGGGCGATGGCGACGCCTGGCCAGAAGGCCTGCTCACCCCTGCGCTGCACGCCCTGTACAACCCGGACGCCGGCGTACGCGCCGACCAGCTGATCGACCTCAACTCCGGCAACGCCGAACGCGGCATCTGCGCCATTCCCTACCAGCGCCTCTCCGACGGCCAGACCGTGTACTTCCCGGTCAACCTCATCGGCAACCTCTACGTCAGCAACGGCATGTCGGCCGGCAACACGCTGAAGGAAGCGCGCGCCCAGGC
>JAIBFE010000183.1 GCA_019459705.1 Thiobacillus sp.
CTGGCCTGTGAGGGCATCAAGCCGGTGGTGGCAATCTATTCGACCTTCCTGCAGCGCGCCTACGACCAGCTCATCCACGATGTCGCCCTGCAGAACCTGCCGGTCATGCTGGCGATCGACCGCGCCGGCCTGGTCGGCGCCGACGGCCCCACCCACGCTGGCAGTTTCGACCTCTCTTTCCTGCGCTGCATCCCCAACATGCTGATCGCTGCGCCGTCAGACGAGAACGAGTGCCGCCGCCTCTTGACCACCGCGTTCCTGCACGACGGTCCGTCGGCGGTGCGCTACCCGCGTGGCAGCGGCACCGGCGCCACGCTCTCACCCGGGCTCGATCCGGTCGAAATCGGCAAGGGCGTAATGCGTCGCCACGGCCGCGACATCGTCCTCGTTGCCTTCGGCAGCCTGGTCGCACCCGCACTGGCGGCTGCCGAAGCGCTCGACGCCAGCGTGGCCGACATGCGCTTCGTCAAGCCGCTCGATGTCGACCTGCTGCGCGAACTGGCCCTGACCCATCGCCTGCTGGTCACGCTGGAGGAAAACGCAGTGGCAGGCGGGGCCGGTGCAGGGGTGGCCGAAGCGCTGGCCGAACTCGGTTTATACGTGCCGGTCCTGCATATGGGCCTGCCCGACACCTTCATCGACCATGGCGATCCGGTCAGGATGCTGGCTGACTGCGGGCTCGACGCAGCGGGCATTGAGCGCGCTGTCCGCCAGCGGATAACCCTATTACCCGAGTAGTTTACTCAACTATTCTGGCAGTTTATACTCAGTCTAAACTGCACATACAAACAGGAGCCTGCCATGAACCAGATTTGCGACAACGCCGTTTGCATGCCCGACGTGCAAAGCTCGGCCGACACGCGGCAAATCGCCATCAAAACGGCCGGCATCAAGACCATCCGCCACCCGATCCGGGTCGCGGACAAGAACGACGGCGTCCAGCACACCATCGCCACCTTCAATATGTACGTGTTCCTGCCGCACAATTTCAAGGGCACGCACATGTCGCGCTTCATCGAAATCCTCAACACGCGCGAGCGCGAGATTTCGGTCGAGAATTTCGAAGGTATGCTGCGCCAGATGGTCGAGCGCCTGGAAGCCGAATCGGGCTACGTCGAAATGACCTTTCCCTACATCGTCAACAAGGCCGCTCCCGTCTCCGGCGTGCAGAGC
>JAIBFE010000188.1 GCA_019459705.1 Thiobacillus sp.
GTCGCGGCACATGCCACGGCGTTTTCCGGAAAAGGCGCCGAGATGAAGCTGCTGAATGACATCCCCAACGCCACCGAAGCGGAAATCGCCGCCGCGAAGGCCGAGGACGAGAACGCTTCCGACCCCAAGCGCCGCACCTTCATCGCCCTGGTGCTGTGCCTGATGGTCGGTACCGCCTCGCTGCCGCACATCCTGATGCGCTACTACACCACGCCGTCGGTGCGTGATGCGCGCAAGTCGGTGTTCTGGTCGCTGTTCTTCATCTTCCTGCTGTACTTCACCGCGCCTGCGCTGGCGGTGCTGGTCAAGTTCGAGGTCTACAACAACCTGATCGGCTCGTCGTTCGCGTCGCTGCCGGCCTGGGTGGCCAACTGGGCCGCGGTGGACCCGACCCTGATGAAGATATCCGACCTCAACAAGGACGGTCTGGTGCAGCTCGCTGAGATGACCATCGGCGGCGACCTCATCGTGCTGGCGACGCCGGAAATCGCCGGTCTGCCCTACGTGATCTCGGGCATGGTGGCGGCTGGCGGTCTGGCTGCGGCGCTGTCGACGGCCGACGGCCTGCTGCTGACCATCGCCAACGCGCTGTCGCACGACGTGTACTACAAGATGATCGACCCGAAGGCTTCCACCGTCCGCCGTCTGGCCATTTCCAAGGGCCTGCTGCTGGTGGTCGCCCTGCTGGCCGCGTACACCGCTTCGCTGAAACCGGGTGACATCCTGTTCCTGGTCGGCGCCGCGTTCTCGCTGGCCGCCTCGGCGTTCTTCCCGGCGCTGGTGCTCGGCGTGTTCTGGAAGCGCGCCAACTACCTGGGCGCGGTCATCGGCATGCTGGCGGGTCTGATCGTGTGCATGTACTACATGTACATCACCTACGACTTCTTCGGCGGCGTTGCAGCCAACGAATGGTTCGCCATCAAGCCGATCGCTGCCGGCGTGTTCGGCATGCCGGCCGGCTTCCTCGGGGTCATCATCGGCTCCATGCTCTCCAAGGCACCATCCAAGGAGATCCAGGAACTGGTCGACCATGTGCGCTATCCGAACCTGCAAGGCGACATCGACACCCGCGCAGCCTGATCGCTGCACCCTGCGCGCCCTCGGGCGCGCAACAAAAAAGCCAGCCTCGTGAGGCTGGCTTTTTTACGCCTTCAAAACGTCCTCAACCGAGCCGGTGCGCGTAGTCGCTGCGGCCAGTATCGCGGATCAGCCGCTGCGCGGTCTGCGGGTCGTGGGTCAGCGTGTGCTCGATCACCGCCGCCACCTTGTCCGGCTCGTTGCAGTGCTGCCACGCCATGCCCAGCGCATACCAGGCCAGTCCGTTCATCGGCTGCAACCGACCGGTTTCGGTCAGCGCTGCGGCAGCATCGGCATGACGGCCATTCCGTGCATGCAGCATGCCCAGACCATACCAGGCCCGATCGTTATTGGGGTCGAGTTCGGTCGCCCGCCGGAATGCAACAAGCGCCGCATCGTCCATCCTCCCCTTGTCGCGCACATAGGCCAGGTTGAACCAGGCGTGCGCATCGTCTGGTGCAAGCTCGACCGCCCGCTGCAGCCACCGGTCCGCTTCGGCCCAGCGTTCCTGCTGCGCTTCCAGCCAACCCAGCGTAACCAGCGTGCCGACATGAGTCGGATCGGCCCGCTGGCTGTCACGATACGCAGCCAGCGCACGCTCCGGCTGGCGCAGCATGGTAAAGAATGCGCCCCGCAGGCCATGCCGCATCCGATCAAAATTCATCATGCGATCTCATGCTCAATAAAGTCAGTGCGCATTGTCACGGCCAGATGGCAAGCTGACAAGCTGCGATAAAATTGCGCGCTTCATTACACGGGCCTCACCCCATGCCGATCGACATCCTGCTGGTTTCCATTCTGCGCACCCTCGTCGAAGTCGCCGGCTTTGCGTTGCTCGGGCAGGGCGCATTGGCCGTGCTGGCCGGCAAATATCGCGAACAGAATCTCTTCTACCGCGTGCTGCGCATCATCACCAGCCCGGTCGTGCGCGCCGTGCGTTTCATCACGCCACGCCTGGTCCTCGACGCCCACATTCCCGTGCTCACCTTCTTTCTGCTGTTCTGGTTATGGATCGCTCTGGCGCTCGCCAAGCGCCATCTGTGCGGCTTGCACGGACTGGCGTGCTGAGCGCGTTTTTCTTGACTTGATCTGCGCAAACCGGTTAAATTGCGCCCTCTTTTGGCCAGTTAGCTCAGTTGGTAGAGCAGCGGATTGAAAATCCGCGTGTCCTTGGTTCGATTCCGAGACTGGCCACCAGCGAATACGAAAAGGCCGCCCTTCCGGGCGGCCTTTTTACTTTCCGTCATGTCCGAAACGATTTCCATGCATATCAAGCCTGGCCCTTAGCCAACGCCATCAACGCCCGCGCCTGCGCTTCGCAGGCCTGCCATGTGTGCGGGTCGAGCGCGCTCAACCAGGTCTTCGGCAATGCGTCCTGCCCATATTGTGCGCCGGCCAGCATGCCGGCGATGGCACCCGTGGTGTCGGCATCGCCGCCGCGGTTGACGACGTCGACCAGGCAATCCCTGAAATTCCGGGTGGCGAAGAAAGCCTGGAAAACGGCCTGCAGGGTCTCGACCACATAGCCACCCGGGTTACCGCATGGAGCGTTGCGAAACTCGAATTCGGGATGGTGCTCAATGAGCGGGCTCACGCGTTGCTGAAGCAATGCCGCCTTGTCCGCCCCATGCAGCGCATCCTGCACCATCAGCGCCAGGCATTCGGTGGCGGCATCGGACAGCGCGTTGTTATGGGTGATGTGGGCCTGGGTGCGGCAGGCCACCCGCACCTGCGCTTCGGGTTGCCCCAGGGTCGCCAGCGCGACCGGCAGCACGCGCATGGCGGCGCCGTTGCCGGCGTCGTGTTCGCTGGGAACGGTTTCCGGGATGCCGGTCGTGCGGAAGTGCATCAGGCCGCGGCGCACGGTATTGCCGATGTCCACCGGCCGGGCGCGCATCCAGCCGTCGAAGGCGTGGGC
>JAIBFE010000199.1 GCA_019459705.1 Thiobacillus sp.
TGGTAGTCGGACAACGGGCCGATGGTGCCGGAGGCGTTCCATTCCTTGCAGGCGATGGCGCAGGAAAGACAGCCCACGCACACGTCGAGGTCGATGACCAATCCAAGTCTCATGTTGTGCTCGCTTTATTTAATCAGGGACTGCTCAGTTCTTTTCGTGGGTGCGGGCGTCGTAACGCAGCACCTCGGGGCGTTCGTAGCGCTCGTCGCCCGGCAGCGATTTCAGCGCATCGAACTGCGGCCACGATCCGGTTTCGCCCGGCTCGGCCTTCCATATCTTCACCCGCAGGTCGAACCACGCCGCCTGGCCGGTGACCGGGTCGGAGTTGGTGACGCGGCGCTCGCCCGCCTTTTCTGGCAGCAGCTCGGAAATCAGGTGGTTGAGCAGGAAACCCTTGGTCGCCTCGGAGGCATTTTCCTTCAGGCCCCAGGCGCCCTTCTGCTTGCCGATGGCATTCCAGGTCCAGATGGTGTTTTCCTGGGTACCTTCCATGGTTTTCACCTGGCAGCGGATCTTGCCGTTGTGCGATTCGACCCAGATCCAGTCGAAGTCCTTGATGCCCATTTCGGCCGCCTTGCGCGCATTCATGTACATGTAGTTCTGCGCCATGATCTGGCGCAGCCACACGTTCTGCGAATCCCACGAGTGGTACATGAACATCGGACGCTGGGTCAGCGCGAAGAAGGGGTATTCGTTCGCGTCGACGCGCTGCTGCTCGAGCGGCTCGTACCACATCGGCAGCGGATCGAAGTACTTCACCAGACGCTCGCGGTCGACCTGGTTGTTCGGCTGCGGGCCGTCGTACAGGCCCTGGCCGGCCAGGCGGAATTTCTGCAGCGGCTCGGAATAGAACTGCATGATGATGGGCTCGACCTTGCCGACGAAGCCGACGTCCGCCGCCACTTCAAGGTAATCCTTGTTGGCGTAGCGCATGTATTTCTGGTTGTCGGGCCAGTGGTGGGCGAAGAAGCTCTGGTTCTCGATGTACTTCTGCCACTGGTTGGGGTTCGGCTCGCCCTTGAGCGATTTAGTGCCGTCCTTGCCACGCCAGCCGGCGAGGAAACCCACGCCCGGCGAACGCTCGAAATTGACGATGAAGTCCGGATAGTCCTTGAACTTGGGGGTGCCATCCGGCTTGGTAAAGGCCGGGAATTTCAGGCGTCCCGCCAGCTCGACCATCACCTCCTGCCACGGGCGCACGTCGCGATCCAGCTTTCCCTGCGGTTTGCGGTTGGCGTCGGCCGCCGCATCCGGCTCGGAAATCGGCCGGTCGAGCAGCGAAATGCAGTCGTGCCGCTCCAGATACGTCGTGTCCGGCAGGATCATGTCGGCGAAGTTGGTCATCTCCGAATGGAAGGCGTCGATCACCACCAGGAACGGGATCTTGTACTGGCCCGGCTCTTCCGGATCCTTCGAGCGCAGCATGTCCTGGATG